>CAZITZ010000204.1:0-1550 GCA_964542295.1 uncultured Desulfurococcaceae archaeon | reverse complement strand
GGTCTAACAAGCTCGGTAGATGTCAGCCCCCATTTCTTCTTAGTTAAGTAGTCAAATGTTATAAGGGTTAAAGTACTTATAACACCATCAATAGATCTAACATTATTAACAATTACCTGGAATAACATGGAGAGTAATTGCCTCTGCTTAATCGGTGCCTCGATCTCCACTAACGCATATATATCATAGTCTCCAAGTATGATTCCTGCCTCAAGGACTTCAGGTATATTAATGATCTTCTCTAGTACCTCTTTCTCCTTACCAGGCTTTACCCGTATAAGTAGGAGTGCCTTTAATGTAGCCATTAATATCTCCTCACTATCAACATTTACTATATTAATGATAGTTTATCCTAATTAATTTAAATGTTATTAATAAAGTGTCATGTTCAGAGTAAAAGTTTAAACATTTCAAATACTATACAAGGAATTAATAATTATATTAAGGCTAATCTCCAACATACTCTTTAAAGTCTACTTCTTTACCATGCTTAACAAATTTTATCCTAAGATCAGGCTTAACTGGAACCCCAATTCTATGTAGTAGAACGTATGTCGTATAGCCATCAAATTCCTTTACAACACCTTGTTTAAGGAGCCTATAGAATATGTCTATGACATATGGATATGCTTTTGGATAAAGTATCTTAGCTTTACGCATGAGTTCTCTGGCCTTTTCATCAACTAGCTTATTCCAAACAATTTCCTCTGGATTTTCATATTGGATACTTTTCTCTAAAGACTTCTTGGAAAGTCTCTCCATAAGCTTTTTCATCATCTTAGCCTTAATTGTCTCTGGTAATTCCTCTGACACTCTAATCACCTACAACCATGTTATATAATAGGCAAATTATATACTTAATCATTATAATCAAGGAATATTATGATATCCCATAGAAACCTATATCATTCTATATGAAATTTTAAAAAATACTATTTTATAACCATTTTCGCTATATCAATAATCTTCTTAGCAACTTCAATGGCATCTTTACCAAATACAAATGTTAAGGGCTCTTTACCGTGTTCACCATAGTCAAATACGACATCCGGTATCCTACTATCTATTTTCTCTATAGCTTTCTTGATACCCCAAGGAGTTGTACCTCCCTCAACCCTCTTTATCTCTGGAGGCTCCTCCCTTCTATCAAAACTACTATAGACTAGGCCGAGCTTCATAACCGCCTCTTCAACACTCCTATCATAGATTATATTAGCAGCAGATCTAATATTGGGATTAAACTCCATAATAGTTAGTATAGCATTTGCAATATGCTTTGAAACACCGAATTCAGGCTTAGCCTTAACAATTATTGTATCATGATATCTGCCTATACGGCCAGGTATTGCAGCTACATCAAGAGGTGTTCTAGCATATGGCTTAGGTAATGCCATGCCAATATTCATGAAGACTTCTGGAATAACCTTATTTACTATCTCTCCATGCCTCTTCAAATATTCAATAGCTTTTTCTAGATCCATGAGAACACGGTATCTTTCAGCTGGTATCATGATCCATGATATAGGATTTACTGGTCCATGGCCTCTACC
>CAZITZ010000203.1:0-1563 GCA_964542295.1 uncultured Desulfurococcaceae archaeon | reverse complement strand
CATTCAGTATCTGCATCTCCATTACCCCATCATGCTATAGGGCTTTACTGTAAGGATTATGCTAATAAAACTATAACAATGGATCTTCTAAGAGAGTTTGTGGCTCAATATAGAGATTCAATAATAAACATAACTAGGTTAGTTAAAGAGAAATGCTGTATTGGGAAAAATACATTATTTGTAATTATTTTAAAGAATAAGCCTTTTAGAAAAGTAGTTGCTATGCCAGAGCATATTGAGGATGTAGATGAATTAAATGAAACAATTACTTTGAGCCAAGAAACTACAATCTCTATTAAAGAAAATATTTCTCTGAATAAAGAAGTATATAATGAAAGCTTGTGTAATGAAAATGGATTAGCAAATAGTGAAAGTAATACTTCTAAAACTTTACCTGACTATAAAAATGAATTATATGATCATATCATTATGTTACTTGCTTTAGCATTAGTAATGATATGCTTTATATACTTACTAATTAAACATATTAGGACATATGGGTGAAAATATCGTTGTCATTTTTCTCATTCAGGGTTATGTCTTTAGAAATATAGGATAGTACTCTACTCCTTCTTTACCTGTAAAATGTATTTAAATGCTGCATCTGCTGCTTTAGCTCCTTCAGCAGCTGCTACTATTATTTGTTCGAAACGATATTTGCAGGGGCCTCCCGCTGCATCTCCTGCAACATATATACCTGGGAGATTAGTACTCATATCAGGTTTTGTAATAACATGTCCCGTTTCATCAAGTTCTAATCCTATTTTCTTAAAGAAATGTATGGGCGGTTCTAATCCTATTTCTATAAATAATCCATCAACCTCTAGGATCCTCTCTTCTCCTGTTACTGTGTTCTTAATCTTTATTGACCTAAGTTTATTATCACCCAAGATCTCTGTTACAATAGTATTAGTTAAAATCTTGATCTTAGGATTCTTTTTTGCTTCTTCAACATATAGTGGAAAGGCTCTAAACTGATCTCTTCTATGTATGAGTATAACCCTGGAACATATCTTTGCTAAATAGAGTGCTGATATTAGTGCAGAATTACCTCCTCCAACAACAGCTACAATTTTACCCTTAAATAAAGGGCCATCACAAGTTGCACAATAGGATACGCCGCGTCCAATAAATTTATTTTCACCAGGTATACCCAGCTTTCTTTTCTCACTACCAACAGCAATAATTACGGCATAGCCTGTATATCTCTTACCAAGTCTTGTTTCAACAACCCATCTATTCTTATCCTTAGATACATTGACTACCTCGTCAATAATTATGGGTACATCGTATTTTCTCACGTGAGAAACAAATTTATCAACAAGTTCATTACCTGGTATATCTGGTAGTCCAGGGTAATCATCAACTATAGTTGCTTCAGTCATATATCCTCCGAGAAGTTTTGTAATTATTGCTACATCTAAGCCATATCTAGCACCATATATAGCTGCGGTAAGGCCTGCTGGTCCGCCGCCGACGATAATTAGGTCGTAGTCTCTCTTTTCTTTTGTTGTAGGCAGTGTTGGTGGAGTTAGTTTAAACGTCCCGGTTTCAAGTTTAAAT
>CAZITZ010000202.1:0-1611 GCA_964542295.1 uncultured Desulfurococcaceae archaeon | reverse complement strand
ATGGTCTTATTAGTATTCATAGGCTTAATCGCTGTAATAATATCATTACCACTAACTTGTCATCAAAGTTGTTTACAATAATATTGAGTAGTTGTTTTACGAGCCTCCATTAACAGATCCATTTATTATAATTACCGCGGCGATTATAACTGTTCTGCTGATACTACTGGTTTTTAGAAGGAGTCGTAAGTACATAGATGTAGAAGCTGGTGAATTAAGTTTCATAACACGAGTCTTTATTCCAGCTGAAAAAACTATTTGGAAGCCAGGTACTCTACTAACAATATTATTGATAATAAGCATCATAGAGTGTGGTATATGGATAACTGGATTTACAGTCGCTGATCTTATTAGGAAAGCTATTGAATCAGGTAATATGGGTTTGCTTATTGTATTGTCTATATGTAGTATTATTGACTCACTTGCAACATATATTGCTCCATTTATTGTAACATATTTCCTTGTACAATATATCACACATTCTGAGAAAATACTTAATTTATTTTCAACCATAGTTACTAGAGTTATATTTAATAACTTAAGTGATAGTATAAAGGAATTGATCTTAAGGGGAAGCTCTAGATCATATAACGTATCATTTGTCATTGCATTAGTCTTTGCTGTATCATTAAATTATTTAGGCATGAGCTCTAGCCTTGAGACATGGTTCCCGGATCTGAAGGAGTTTTTAATTAATGTCTATGGCGAATATAGTACAATACAGCAATTTAGTTATCAGGGAATGATATACTAATAAGTTGATGGTATATTATGGCCTTGTACTGGCCCTTTTAAGTTCTATATTGATGGCCTTGGTTCTTACAAAGGATTTAGATAAAGAAATGATCATGCTTAGGGCACGTGGAGCCGGAATAAAGGATTTATTAAGACTTGTCTATGGAGTCTTATTCACTGTTGTTTCAATAAGTCTTGTAGTAGGTTTTGTTAGTGGTATTATATGGTTAAAGGGAGGAATTGATGGTATAAATAGTGGTTTGAGAGCAGCCCCAATAGCATTTAATGAGACATCAAATGTAGAAATACCTTATGTTACAATAGTATTTAGTACATATGATCTTGGCTATATCATTGCTATTGTAACTCTTTTGCTTCTCATACCCCTTATCATAATTTTTCTCCGTATATCAAAACCTATAGCTGGAAAAACTCCGTACGATAGCGTGAATATATGTGTCTCAGTCTAAAAGAATTAGGCAGGTTCATATAGAGGCTTCTGATCTTGTAAAGATATATAGAATTGGTGATATAATTGTACATGCACTTAAAGGAGTGGATCTTGAAGTTAGGTCTAGAGAGATAATTACCTTTATGGGGCCTAGTGGTAGCGGTAAAACAACTCTATTAAATCTTATAGGTGGTATAGATAAGATAAGCCAACTGCGGGCTCTATATTTGTTAATGGAGTAGATATAACTAGATACAACGAATTACAGCTAAGGCTCTATAGACTATATACTACCGGATATATATTCCAGTTCTTCAACCTAGTGCCAACGCTTACGGTTCTAGAAAATATTATGTTGCCTATGCTTATTGCGGGTTGGGAAAAGAAGAAAGCTATAGAAAGGGCTAAAGAGCTTTTAAAGAAAG
>CAZITZ010000201.1:0-1620 GCA_964542295.1 uncultured Desulfurococcaceae archaeon | reverse complement strand
GTGTGGATTTGTTTTTGACATAAGTTACTCTAGAGCAGTATCATGTGCTGGCTGTCCATCAGCTACATTCGGTAATTGTGGATATGTTAGGTGTCCTAGATGTGGACATGAATTTCCATATAGACCCCGATTCTTCTAAATTCTATGAGGTGCTCTATTAATGGATCTAGGTAAACCTGATCCATGTGGATACTATGTACTAGTCTTCCATAAAGACGTATTGGATAAGATTAAGGGTATTAATGGAGTTTTTATAGAAGAGTACGGTGATACAGTTATTGTCCGGTTTAAAAGTAGGGCAATAGCTAAAAAGCTTTTAAGAAAGTATCGTAGATACCTAGTAATCTCTTGAAGTAATCATAGTATTAGAGTCATATACTTCTGTGCACGGATCATTTTAGCTCTAGCCTTAATCTCGATCTCTTCAGCAATATGTATAGGTGCCTTCGATATTTCCACATAACCTTTCTCTGATGCATCTTTAAGATACTTTTCAGACTTATCACTACGAGAGATCAATATAGTGTATCCCGGGAACTGCTCACTAATGCCAGCCGATAGGTCAGAAAATACACCTGTATAGTCAGGACAGACTAAGCAACCAAGTTGCATATATGGTACTGCTTCACTTAACGTAATTCTCTTCTCACTGCCATTATATTTAATAATTAATGTGTCACCAACAATATTAATACTACTAACACGTTCAGGCTCAATACCGTAGAGGCGATGGAGACTACTTAAGAAAGCCTCTGTAGCAAAAGTACCTATGCAAAATAGGCTTACTATGAAGTATATTTTACTACTAAAATCAGTTTCTAATACAGGGAAGAGCCTCATCTGCCATAGAAACTGTGCTTGGCATGGAAGTCCAACCATAGCAACTCTCCTAATACTCTCATCACTAAGTGCCTCCTTAAGCTTCAATGTAAATGGTAATACACTCCACTTATTCCCAGCAGCCTCCAACAGTTCTTCACGACTATGGGCAACAACAATTTCTCCCGTCACACCCTTCGTCTTACGTGCAGTTACTACAGCATCGACGATTCCTTCCTCAATCATGTAAAGTAATAATGCTGTAACAGCTCCGCCACTACCTATCCTGCGTTTCCTAATACTTTCATCTCTTGCTCTAGCTAGATACATGCCATGATATTCTCCTAGGGGTTTATCCGAGGGTATGGGGTAAGCCATTCTACTAAACTACCTCCTTCTTAAGAGCATATTTTTGAACAAGGACTTGAGTGAATCGTGGACATCTTACACAACATGTACCGCAACGAATACATTTCTCAACAATGAGATCGGGTTTACGATCGATCATATGAAGAGCATTAGTTGGGCATGAAATAATACACGCACCACAACTAATACATAAACCAGTTAAGACAATATTATCAAGTAGATCAAAACCACTAAGCCTCTTAGCCTTGGCAACACTGGCAAATAACTGTAAGAAGTAGCCACGGCCACTCCTTAAACTATTAACTAATGCTATAAATAAATTGGGAGCAGGTGGACAGCCAGGTATTGCATAGTCCACGTTAACGATAGCTGATATAGGCTGAAATGTACGGTGCTCAGGCCTCGGCTCTTGACCTCCTCTACAAAATAGTG
>CAZITZ010000200.1:0-1622 GCA_964542295.1 uncultured Desulfurococcaceae archaeon | reverse complement strand
GCAAATTCTCTAACTTCCTCATGGCTAGGCATATTCTCCGGGTAAAGCCTTCCCCTGCTACGGCCCATATACATGTATGCTTTTACTTCAACATATGTTGGATTACCACGTTCAACTAGTTTAGCAAAACCATCAATATCTTGCTCACCCGTATTGAACCCTTTTATGATAGTAATTCTATATACTGTAGGGCAACTCATAGATTGGATATGATCTATTGTCTGCATTACAAGTTCCCAAGCACGAGGAACTATGGGACGGTTAAACTCCATATACATCTTCTTATTCCATGACTCAAGGCTAAGATAGAACTGACTAGGCTCTTCCTCAAGACCAGATATAATATCTGGCCTAACACCATGTGTTACAAGAAAAGTAGTTATTCCACGTCTATGATATTCATGTATTAATTCACTAAGTCTAGGATAAAGTACAGGCTCACCTGTTAAGCTAATAGCCGCATGCCTCGGCTCCATAGCCTCTCTATACATATCATATGATACATATGGATTACCTTTAAATCCACTAATGATCCTGCGGAACTCAATAATACTCTCTTCAACAAGAACCTCAGGATCATCTACTACTGGTAATCTAGCTTCATCCCATTCCATACCAATGTCTTCAGGCTGAAGCCTCCAGCAATGCAAGCACCTATTCCAGCACCATGCAACAGCAGGTGTCATTTGAATACAACGATGACTCTCTATTCCATACCATAAACATTTATAACAGAATCTACCTCTAACAAGAGCTTCCTTGGTCCAGTAACAACGTTTAACGGCTCCTGTAGTACCAATTATATGGTATCCCTGTTTTCTAAGAATTTCATAAATCCTTCTATATGCTAGACTACTATTCCAAAACTCCATTCTCTTCTTCTTAACATCATTCCAGTCAATATTTAATCTCAATAACTTAGCCATTAGGCCCACCTAAACAACCAATTTAACCATAAAAGAATAATCCCCTATATCTCTATCCATACAATCTTGTATCGAAGATCTCAATATAGGTATGGAGTATCATTAGACAGTCCATGTAGAACAGGAGTATTGATTTAAAAAAGATATTAGCTTATGAAGACAAGGTCTCACTTCTTAAGATACTCTTTATAAATCCATCCATTTTCAGTACGGACTACGAGACCCTCCTTCTTAAGATCTTGTAGCCTACCTCTAATAGTGTTATAGTTTAGATTAGTTAGTTTCTGGATCTCTTTAGGTGTCAAAGGTCTCTTCTCTTTCTTTAATGTCTCAAGAACTATTTCCTTAGCAGTTTTCCTTTCAGACATACATTCCAGCCTCCAAATCTCCAATCTTCTAGAATATGATCTGATCCTATACCCCTTAATAAAATTGATCCTATGAACCCATACATTCTCTATAACAGAACATAGTGACTCTTTGAAATAATTAGGTTCCATTATCTCAATTTATACTTTTCAAAATAGTGAGACAATAATCACATATATTAATGAATCAACTCCTAAATGCTATTATTATCAGTGCGCGAAACCTTCTTCATCCACAATAGTGTCTGAAGACATATTACTTTCTTCATCTATATCATATATTTTTAGAAGTATGGTTTAAGTATTTGGTGTACCATTTTGATTAAGC
>CAZITZ010000199.1:0-1648 GCA_964542295.1 uncultured Desulfurococcaceae archaeon | reverse complement strand
GGTAGGCATATCTATATTAACTATTTCATTACTTCTACTTGATTTGGTGATGCTTGTTTGAGTATAGAGGATAGATTGCCGAGGCTCTACAAGTATAGTGATCCTGTTGATGTACTGGAGATGTTTAAGCCGTATATTAGGTCTTCTACTAGTGAAGTTGATATACGATATGCTTATGGATATGTATTGGCTGAGGACATATATGCTCCCATAGACAGACCGTTTACAGATATATCTCATGTAGATGGCTATGCTATTAGGAGTATTGATACTAGAGGAGCCTCTTCTAGGAATCCTATCAAGCTAAAGGTGGTCAAAGATGTAGATCCTAGGAATGCCCATGAATATACTATTAAAGAGGGTGAAGCTGTATTTGTTGAGACAGCTTATCCATTACCAGTTAATGCTGATGCTGTTGTTCCTGTAGAGTCTGTTAGGAGGGAGGGTGATACGGTTTATGTGTATAGAGAGGTTAAGAGTGGCTCTGAGGTTTTTAGGAAGGGATCTGATTTTAGAATGGGTGAAAAAGTTGCTTCAAGAGGAGATGTCATAAACCCAAGTATTCAGAGAATATTAATGGATCTTGGCATAAAATATGTCAAGGTCTATAGGAGGCCTAGAGTAGCGATCATTGGTGTTGGAAGTGAATTAACAGACGAGGTAGTTGAGCCATCAACAAGCAAGATAACAGCTTCTTCATCATACTTTCTTAAGCATATCCTTGAGCATCAGGGGGCTAAAATAGCCTATATGGGTTTAGCAAAGGATGATCCTAATGATCTTATTTCCATGATAAATTATCTGTTAAGGAAGAGAATAGATCTGATAATAACTATTGGAGGCGTCTCTATGGGGCCGAAGGATTTTACATGGATCACGATCTATCAGTATTATAGGCCAAAAATATTCTTCAGAGGCCTCAAGATTCATCCAGGAAGATCAACTAGTGGTATATTAGTTGAAGGGATACCAATAATAAATCTACCGGGTTTACCTCAATCAACACTATCGGGTACATTATTCATTATATTACCCATTATTAACTATATGTACGGCCGTGGATTCCATGTAAAGCTGCCATTTATTGATGTAGAGATCGATGATGATTATGTATTTGATAAATATATGGGATTCTATAGGCTTAGATTTCTTAAAATAAACTATAATGAAGGTAAAGCAAAGATTATACGTGGCCTTGGATCATACCATGTATCAATATTCACTAGATCAGATGCTTTTACCATAATTAAACCTGGAGTAAAGAGTATATCTAAGGGTGAAAGAATAAGAGCATATTATTTAGAACCTATTTATAAATATAATAATACTACAACCTATACTTGATCTTAAGTACTCATTTTATGGCGTAAATCCGGCTTATTGGAGAATAGTGTTTAGGCTCTATATAATTGGCTGATTGCTTAGTATTTATTCAGTCTAATAGTATGGTAAATAATATTTGTCTTCATTAAAGGAAATGGTGTTTGGCCTATGTTCCAAATAATTTTTTATGCCACGAACACATTATTTTAGGCCTTAGGTGTCTATAGTGATGTTGAGAGGATTGAGACTCATACTGTTTGATCTCGATGGTACGTTAGTAGATAGTGAAGAAGCTATTGTAGAGAGTTTTAGGAAAGCTAGTGAA
>CAZITZ010000198.1:0-1656 GCA_964542295.1 uncultured Desulfurococcaceae archaeon | reverse complement strand
CCCAGCGGAAAGTACCTTCAGTATCTATATATGCTGCTTTACCAGATAATCCACCACGTTCTGGAGGTAATTGGACATTAACACTTAATTGATGACATATATTTGTGTTATGTAGTATTAGACCATTTGGTGCTATAAAGTAATGTATACTAGGTACTATGAGATCATAGACATAATCATTGTATTCAATTATATCTACTTCTTGCACTACATAAAATGATAATTTCTTTATTAATTCTATTTCACGTATAACCCTTTTAACCTCCTTTATCCTCCATTCTATCTCCATTAACAGAGATTCTGTAACACGTTTTCTAAGCTCTTGTTTCTTAGGAAGCCCTCTATATCTATAGTTTCTAATCTGTGAATCCGTGAAACCATATTTCCTTAGAATAGTCCATGGAAAAGGCAACTTTACTTTATTACTATTATTTAATAACTCATTTCTAACTTTAATTAACATATCTAAACCTAATTTAAAGTATTCTTTGATTCTTTCAAGCGTTTTATTAGTTAAGCAAATGTTTATATCTCTTGTAAGTATATGATAAGGATACTGGCTATCCAGATTCATTAATTTCTTAGGTAATTTAAATAACTCTTTATATTTATTTCTTAAATATTTAGCTATTACTGGTGGATATCTTCCGGAGCCCTCTTTCACTATTGTAAGATGCTTTCTTAGTTTACTGTACTTAGCAAGTATATTATCTAATATGACTCTATCCTCTCCAGAAATATAGAGTCTATATATATAGCCTCTTTCATCGCGTTTTATCCTTAATACTGGTTTAACACCTACTCTTCTAAAAAGTACTATAAGATCCTCAGCTAGCTGTCTAGAAGTAGTTATTAATTCAATATAGTTTTCCGAAACATATCCATCTCCATCAATGTAACCAGCTATAAATGCTTCTACAATTTGTTTACAACCCTTAAATATTATTTCTGGAATATATTTCGTGTATGCATTAACGTGGACTAACTTACCTAGTACACGTTTAATTGTTTTCTTCCTAAGTACTATCTGATATACGGGTAGCTTTCTTCTCTTATCAATATTTATCGATGGACTATATCCATCTTTGCTGAGCACATAGTTTACTACAAAGTCTTTAATCACCGCAGAGTTTGTAGATATTGATACAGGCGAGGATGTACCTTCAGCTACATATAGACCCAAGAAGTATGCATCATCCACGTCTAGATCATCACTACACTCATATAGAACTACTTCTTTGACACCTAATACTACATCTCCTGATTTAAGTTCAATAGCTCTTATCCACCTAATCCCATCTTCCCTGAATACAAGTAAGGGATGTACAGGTGTTATCTTTAATTCAAGCCCATTATCAAACTTTATATTCAGTATTTTCCCAACCTTTTCTCTATATATTGCAGAGGCTCTTGCCTTCACTATCTCTCCATTAACAAGCGTATATACGTATACATTATCAAGTTCCACTATATAGCCTTGATCATAAGGTTTTTCGCCATGTACTATAGAATATTTATCATACATATCTTCTATGGTAGAGATGTGAGGAACACTGTCGTTTAGATAAAGTACTCTCGTATCTCTTGAGAAACATTTTCCTGTGCCATATTCTCCAAAGAACTCAGTTATTGTCCTTGTCTCAATACCTCCTCCTA
>CAZITZ010000197.1:0-1666 GCA_964542295.1 uncultured Desulfurococcaceae archaeon | reverse complement strand
CTTATATGGTATTTGTGGTGTAAGGTATTGGCTGTAAGAGTAAGGTTTGCTGATGGAACCACTAAAGACTTGAATGTTAATGGGATTAGTATTAGAGAATTATTTAAAATACTTAATTTATTACTCGAAGAGTACATTATTGTTGTAAAAGGCCGTATTGTTACCGAAGACTATATTGTGAAGGATGGGGATGAACTAGTTTTATACCCGGTGGTGTCTGGTGGTTAATTGTAGTCTTTGCGGCAGGCCTGCAGTATATGTTATGAGAGCCGGCGGTAAGGCTTATTGCGAACATCATTTTCTAAGATACTTTGATAGGAAAGTTAGGAAAACTATTAGGAAGTACCAGATGTTTAGAGATAAAGAACATATTGTTATTGCTGTATCGGGTGGAAAGGATTCATTAGCGCTTCTCCATTATCTAAATAAGTTGTCAAAACGGGTTCCTGGCTGGAGAATCTCTGCATTATTAATTGATGAGGGGATCAAGGATTATAGGGATAAGACGATCAAGGACTTCCTTAGAATAGTTAATGAACTGAGTGTTGACTATAGGATTGTAAGCTTCAAGGAGGAAATAGGCTATACTCTTGACGAGATCGTTAAGATCGGTATGGATAAGGAGCTGCCGTATCTACCATGTAGTTATTGCGGGGTTTTCCGTAGGTATTTATTGAATAAGGCAGCACGTGAAATGGGTGGTTCAGTACTTGCTACAGCCCATAATTTAGATGATATTATTCAGACTTATCTACTCAATATAATACAGAATAACTGGGACAAGATCCCTAAATTAGCTCCTGCTTCTAAAGGTCCTTTTCATCCAAAGTTTGTACGTAGGGTTAAGCCTTTTTATGAGGTATTAGAGAAAGAAACGACTTTGTATGCTATTTTAAATAGCCTTTATCCAGAATTTATCGAATGTCCTTATGCTACTTATAGTGTTAGATGGAGTATTCGAAGATACATTAATGAGCTCGAGGAAAAACATCCTGGTACAAAGTATTCATTAATTAGATCGCTGCTAAATATTATTGAAATACTTGATAAACTAGGCTATGGTAAAGATGGTGTTATTGGAACATGTAGTATTTGTGGTGAGCCATCTTCAAATAAGGTATGTAGAGCATGTATGTTTAGGAAGGAACTAGGTATACTTACATAACTAGTTATTATTATCCTCATTAGTATTTATATAGGTAGTTTATATAGATTATAACAATATAACTATGTTATACAACTTGGGTGATCCCATGGCTGATGAATAGAAGAACACTTAAAGTATTCACTAGTGTACTCGAAATGATGCAACATATATATCCAACGCCGCTCGTAATGCTAAGATCATTATCGACAGGAGCTTATAAAGTATGGGCAAAAAACTTAAACGCTTCAATCCATTCAGCCACACTATCAAAGACAGGCCTGCATGGAATATGATTGTTAAGGCTTTAAAGGAGTTTATTGAATACGGTGAATTATACGAGGCTACATAGAGAAATGTAGGCATCGTAATGGCTCGTGCTCTTAGCATAAAGTTTAGAGTGTATATACCTAGAGCATAAATGGTTCTTCTTAGAGAAAATCGATAGAGTTGTTGAAGTATCTAGAAGAGATGCTATTAAAGAAGTTGTGTGGATAGCTAGAAAAGAAGGGCTATTAATTG
>CAZITZ010000196.1:0-1671 GCA_964542295.1 uncultured Desulfurococcaceae archaeon | reverse complement strand
ACCCGGGACCTCCAGGTTGCAAGCCTGGCGCTCTTCCAGGCTGAGCTACCGGCCCGTTTATGGAGTCTATCTCTATTAGTAGTTATTGGGGGGCTTTATATTCTTTTTATCACTTTTTATATAATTCTCTAGTTTCGGGGGCAGGATTTGTATAATATTATCTTTTACGGGCTTTTTGATGGTGATGGGTACAGGGGTTCTAGGGATTTTGAGGTTAGTATTGGCTCTACTAGTTTCGTAGAGACATGTGTTTTAAAGGATTTGTTTATTAGTGTTTTTAATAGAGAACCTAAGCTACGTGTTTATGTGGTTAATAAAAATCCTTTTAGGATATGTTTTAGACCATATGTTCGTGGATCCAGGTACTATACTCTGGTTTCGGAAGATGTACTTAATAGGATATCTATTGAGTATCCTATTGAGTACTTATCTGGTCTCTTTTATTCTGATGGTAGTGTTGATGCAAAAATTGATCGTAGAACTTCTAGGTATAGAATAGTATTTTACGGGATAAAATTTCATATAAAGCCTGGTAGACATAGAATTGAGAAAAATGATAGATACTATACCATTAGTAAAAGAATAGTTAATGCAATCAGTAAATTAGGTATAAAACCTAGAATTGTAAGAGAGCATGGAAGAATAGTTGCCTATGCTATATCTCGTAAGTACAAGATTATTGATAATATAGTTTTAAAGTATGGTGTTAATTATAAGTATTCTATGTATAAATTCCTAAGTAAGGATTTAGATCTGCCGATAGCTTTATTTGCAATATATCTCGACTATTGGCTATTGAATAGGATAGCCTATATGGTTCTACTTAATGAAAAATTTCAGATCTACAATAGATACCTTAGTAAGAATTATTTGATGTTTGAGCGTTCTATTATTAATAAAGTATTGGATCAGTATAGTGTATTGAGTAAAGATCTGGCAGACATCGATAATCCTTGGATTATATGGGATTATATAAATGTATGTAGCGCTGAAGATCTTGAATGGTTGGCTAGAGAGTTACTGAAGGAAGTTAAAGATCAGTATTGGATATTTAAGGAGTATATTATTCCTAGATTTAGAAATAACATGAGGAGATTTTATCTTGACTCTTTAGACTTGTACTTTAGTAATAGTTTATCCAAATACAAGTCGTGACAAGTCATGGTAATTATTTGATCTAAAATGTTAATAATCAGATCTTGTATATTTCATGGTTTGTTCAATTGCGTTGGGTATGTATGTTATTTCTTTTTGTTTGTAACCTTTTACTATGACATGTACTGCTGCTCTTACTAGTATGTGTATTATCGTCTATGGCATTTGTATCTTTAATGATAGATTGTTTAACCATATAGTTTCCAGAGGGAGAGGTATCCTTAAACTCGCATGCAATAGCGTCCCATAGGGGAGCCCATTCGTCAAAATACTTCTCTTTCTTCTCCTTAGAAGATATGTTCTCAAGTTATAATGTATCTAGAGCTCAATATAAGTCTAGTATATTGTTGAAGACGGTGTCCATGGACTATCTAATCCTGATCCTATTAACCTTTTTATTCTGCCAGCTATAGCGTCTAATCCTCCGGCTACGTCCCCACCCACATGCCGCACAATAGCCTTTAGCAACATTGTATGAGTGTCTACCGCATCTAGGACAACGTATATGTGTTTTAC
>CAZITZ010000195.1:0-1711 GCA_964542295.1 uncultured Desulfurococcaceae archaeon | reverse complement strand
ATTATTTACTATAGCTATATCCTCCCGATCAGGTATAATTGCTTCTATCCCATGCTTTCTCAAGCCATTGGCATAGAATCCCTTTGTTAAAGTAAATTCTGTCCCAAGTAATCCTATTCTAATAATATTATCCTTCTTTAACTCCTCAGCTAAAGCATCAATTATACTCAATAATGGAATTGGCGAATTACTTTTAAGGTATTCAAAGAACATATGTGGTGTATTAGCTGATATTAATGCAAAATCTGCGCCAGCTCTAGCCAGAGCCTTAATAGCTTCAAGTAAAAGTTCACGTGCCTTATCATAGATACCTCTCCTAACATAATCTGTAAACTCGCCGAAGTTAACACTATAGATCATGATAATGGGATAGTAATAGTCATTATATCTCCTCCTATATTCCTCGATAATAGTTTTATAATAGAGAATAGTTGATTCAGGACTTAATCCTCCAACAATACCTATTCGCTTCAAAATATTCACCTAAGAACCAAGATATATTAGTACATTAATAAATACAAAGCCCTAGCCAAGGATCATAAACTATATGATATTAACCTCATAAGACATAGTTTACTAATAAAAATATATCCTCTATAGAATAGAGGGAGGATCGTGGCACCTAGAACAATCATATGGATCTTTACTGCAAGATGTAATCTACAGTGCCCTCACTGTTATGCATCAATATATGCAAGAGATAGAGAACTAAGCATTAATGAAAAGATCAGGCTAATAAGGGAAATGAGTGAAATCGGAGTTGAACATATTGGATTAAGTGGTGGAGAACCATTAATACATAGGGATCTGCCAGTAATTCTTAAAGAAATATTTGATCATGGCATGACAATTACCATGGTAACTAATGGAACCATTATAAACGAGTATATATTAGATCTATTGGCTAAATACGATGTATACTTATATGTAAGTATTGACGGGCCAAGGGAAGTACATGATCGATTACGTGGGCCCGGAGTATATGATAGGGTTATGGAGACAATTAATGCCTTGAGAAATAGAGGTATAGAATATGCTACGATAATGGCTGTAGGTAAATACAACTACAAGTATACTAGTGAATATATTGATATAGCTTCTAAAGTAAATGCTGAACATGCAGCACTAATACCTGTCATGCCCTCTGGTAGAGCTTACTTGAATAAGCTATGGATTAATGCCTCTGAATACTATAGTGCTATGAAGAAGGCTATAGATAGAGCTAGGGAAACTTCTTATCCAGTAGCATTTTGGTGTACACCATTCCTACGCCTAGTATCTAGTTATGAGAATTCATGGACATACTATTGCAGGACTATGAAGACAGTAGATATTGGGTGTTCAGGAGAACTACTGCCTTGCGATGTACTAGACATTGTAGTATCAAATGCCCGTGTAAAGGGACTGAGAAAAGCATTGCATGAATACTATGCTAATCCAATTATAAACAATATAGTTTATCCAAGGAATTTACCTAGGAAATGCATGAACTGTAGTATAAAAGATGTTTGCCGTGGAGGATGTTATGCAAGATCATATATTCTAAGGGGAGGATTCAATAAAGGAGATCCTTTATGCCCAATCATATCCGATATCAATATAGATCATTAACGTATATCATTCATTACATATGGTCCCAAGTATAAACCATTATTAGTTATCATATCCAATAACAATATTGTGATATTTATGTTTGACTTAAACGGCTACC
>CAZITZ010000194.1:0-1722 GCA_964542295.1 uncultured Desulfurococcaceae archaeon | reverse complement strand
TTTATACTATTATAAATAGATTCGTTCTAGAGGACATAAGAAGGACTGTTGTAAGGATAATGACATGGTATTTACTATATGAAAATATTACATTGCCGTCCGGATTTACCGCCATGGAGTTCCTTGAAACAAGTGGCAACTTAAGTTTATCTGCATTATCGACAGCATTACTTCATGCCTTGGTTTATAAAAGGCTTTATAGCTTTATAGAGAAAGTAGAGGAGAGTACGTCTGAGACTTACTCCATGCAATTCTTGTTTCCACATGATTATTTACGCGCTATAGCTATAGCGGGAGCAGTGGCAGTAATAATTATTTCATCAATAATATTTAGCATGTATAGCATTAGCAGAAAACACTTATCTAAAAGTATTCAAAGAGAGTCCTTTGTCTCACCTCCTCCTGTCTTCTACGAAGAGCATCGAGAAGAGACTTAATTGTTTCTCTAAAGTCTTTCTCCAAAGATCCCTTTAGTCGAGGATTATATAGTGCAGCTGCGGGATGATATGTTACAGTCAATTTAAATGAAACACCCTCTATGGATGCATCAAAGACGCGTCCATGCATGCGGGACATGTTAATCCATTTAAGACCTGATAGTTCAAACAATGTTTTACCAGCATGTCTGCCGAGAGCTACTATTATCCTTGGTTTTATAAGTTTTATCTGTTTTAGAAGATATGGTAGACAAGCATTAATTTCTTCTTCTCTGGGATCACGGTTACCTGGAGGCCTACATTTAACAATATTAGTGATATATACATCTCTTCTTGTCAATCCAATAGACTCTATCAATTCAGTCAATAATTTACCTGCTGCACCTACAAAAGGCCTTCCAGTTGCATCTTCACGTGCTCCGGGAGCCTCTCCTATAAACATCAAATCAGCATTTTTATTACCTTCTCCTGGAACAGGATTTTTCCTATTTTTGTATAGATCGCATTTTCTACAATTCATAATCTGTTCTATTAAATTATCCCATTCATCACTAATCAATTCTTCCACCATATATTATTGTCAGTGTTTTGTATCAAAGTTATCCGGTAATTTAATGTATCCCTAAGTATAATTAACAGTACTAAGGAGTTATAAGAGTGAGTGAAGAGACGTTGGAGGCATCTAATGTTACAAAGATCATAGTAAAGACGGGTATAGCTGAAAAAGCTGGATTATATCATATTGAAGGAATAGATTATAATGAATTGAATAATTACTTGAAGAATAATTTAGAGAAGATTAAATCAGAGTATATAGCATTAGTTCCCGATATAAATGTTCCATTTTCAGACTTTATAATATATGATGTGAAGAATTTCCTAAAATCTGATGTTGATACAATTATTGTAGTATCTAGGCCTAAAGGCATTTTTGGCAAGCTCTTATCAAAACTTGGTGCTTTAGAGATACTTGATAAAATAACTGGGCATCCACATGGATACCTTATCATATTTAAAAAGAAGTTACTTGGGGACAGGAGTTTTATTGGCACTAGTATAGTGTCTAAGATATTGGCTCATTCAAGAAGAGTATACCAAGTAATATATGAAATACCATTGTCTGAGCATATATTAGCAGTTTATGGTAGATTGCCATACTCTATTACTCTTTTGTTAAAGGAACCAGGTAAGGTAATTAGATTTGGAATTGTTGGTGGATTAGGAGCTCTTGTAAATGTAGCCACTGTTGTTACAGTAGCTAATTTACTTGGTTATGTTCATGGAG
>CAZITZ010000193.1:0-1744 GCA_964542295.1 uncultured Desulfurococcaceae archaeon | reverse complement strand
GGGCATCCTTTGAACTTATTTATAATATCCCTCATATGCTCTTCATCAATAATTTCCATAAATACCAATATTAGTCTTAAACTAAGTAAATCAGGATTTATATTTCCCTGAATTCTTAGTATACCAGATTCTATTAGTTTATCTATATGTCTTTTAACAGCTACATGGCTAATACCTAGTTCATGAGCTATGTCAGTAAGGTTTTTCCTACCATCTTTAGTCAATATCGACAATATTTTCTGCCTTGTTGTACTCAATAACTTTTTGTTTATCTTAGTCACTGTAAATCGCCTCTGGATTATAACATACTAAGATAAACCATTGTAGGTCTAATCACCATAAATAACTTATCCAATAACAATGTTAAGTCTCCCATAATCTATCAACTACATATATTATTATATAAGTTTCCTAATGGAGTTAAGGGCTCCTCTTAAAGCACCTCGGAATGCTGCTAACCATAATCCCAGTAGCAGAAGATATATTGCTAAGCCAAAATAATCGAATACCTTTACTCCAAGTATCATATAAATGACATGTGTTGCGGCAACATATGCTCCTAGTGGGAATGTGAATGCCCACCATGTCGGTGCATATGGAAGTCCTTGTCTACCAATATAATGTATGGTCATAATTATTGCTAGCAAAAGCCACCATACACCACTTCCCCAAAATACTACTAGGAACGCTTTTAACGAATAAAGCATTTCATCATTAAATAATCCTGTATTTGTAGACAAGTTATAAAGAGCTACTGTACCAGCTCCGATGGGGCCTAAGTTAATCCACATTGTTGGGGCTAGGACGTTTGGTAGTGGTTTATGAAGAAGGAATCTATGAACACATACTGCAAGTAATGCCAGGTATATGAAGAAGCCGGAGCCCCATGATACAATATTAAGGAAAAATACGAGATCATATATTGTGCCAGAAAGTCTAGTTAGAATTACTCCTCCAGCAATAGGAATAACTATCAAACCTACAGGTGGAATAAAAATAGAAGGATTAATATGCTCTAGGTGAACAGTTTCGCTTCTAAATAAGTTGTAAGGAATAATTATTCCAAAGACAAACGTTAAAGTAGCTCCCACAAGCCAGAGAAATAAACCAATAGTAAAGTTATTCTCCACCACAATATAGTCCATGCCAAGAACCATAAACCCTATTGGCAAAGTTGGATAGAAATTAGTTTTAACCGGATGCATTAAATCATCTAAGGCTTCTTTTCTATAAAAAATCCATCTAAGAACCCATAGAGGAGTAATAATGAGTGCAAGTAAAGTATTCAGAATAGTGAAGATAATCGATAGAGTACTTAAAATAGGTAAATAGACAGAATAGATTTTACTAGTTACAGCAAGAATACCTGTACCCATAATACAAGCTCCATAACTAGGCGAGAAATTCTTAATAAGATCCCCAAATCCGCCCATGATAAATCATCCTCGTATATTCTATTAGTATTTTTACAAAATGAAACCTAAGTTATAAATATTTTGTTACAAAATGAAAAACTACCGGTAAATGATTTAGATAATAAAGGAATAAATCTTCCCAGATCTAAACACTGATATACAATTAAGTAGGTAGTGATACGCGTAGTCACAACTATGGGACCATTATTGATGAATATCTAACTATCTTCTCATATTGTGCTAATAAAATAAATGATTCCCTAATTTAATGAATAGAGAGATCATATTTTATACATGAATAAGTATTTTAATAAATTATACCTATGAGC
>CAZITZ010000192.1:0-1761 GCA_964542295.1 uncultured Desulfurococcaceae archaeon | reverse complement strand
ATGGTTATTTTAGTTACATTTATAACATAGACATAGATATTAGTATTTTGAATAAATATAATGAGGCATGAGGGGTTTGAATAATAAAGATCTTATAGGACATACGAAACGTGTTATTTACATGAAATTCAATGACGGCTCTAAGGCTTTTATTAGATATGCCGTTGAAGACAATGTTATGAAAATATTAGAGACATATACTCCGCCACAGCATCGAGGTAAAGGCGTTGCCCGTAAACTAATGGAGTACGCTATTAAGCTCGCTAAAGAAAATAATTGGTTAATAGAGCCTATATGTAGTTATGCAATCTATTTCTTCACGAAAAATCCAGGACTAAAAGACCTATTAATTCCCGAACTAAGGAATACTGATCTTAATGAATTATTTAGGAAGAAAATCGAAGAAGAAAAAGCTAAAAAAGAGCAATAATGGAATATCTCTAAAATTAATAAATTACTTTATTTATTTCATATAGACTTAGATTAATCATTCTACAGTTAGCTCCAACTATTAATAAAGTTTATATACTCTGGATATATCTAGTCTGGATATAGATAGAGTGTATATAGGTGATTTCTATGAACATTAGCAAATGGATCGCCACGCATCCGAAAACCATTATCGGAGTATGGATACTTCTACTTATACTCATAACACCATCGGCTATAATGCTTGATCAAGTATTAACTTATGAAGAAACCGCTTTTGTACCTGAAGGTACAGAATATACTAAAGTTGATGAATTGTTAAAGGAGAAATTTGGCGGTACAAGTGCCTTTAAATTAACAGGAGGCACAACGGCACTACTATTAACAAATATTGATGCCAATAGCCCGGATGCATGGAGAGCTTATGAAGAATTTAAGAAGAACATCTCTAGTGAACTCGTTACACAAATAGATAGTTACTATGATCAGATTGATCTTGTCAACAATATTGCTGAGAACATTAGCAATTCTTTAGCAGAAGCACTAGTTAATTCAACCTTGATGCTGATCAATATGAGTGATATGATCTCTAAACACTATGATTCCCTGGTCAAAAATACCACGCTTATGTATAATACATCAAGAATGCTTTATGAAGCAGTCAATCAATCTAGCTACGAGTATTGGAGTTTAATCAATACTTTAAATAAGACAAAGATTATGATTAACGACCTAAGGGACGCCATACTATATATTGATTTAAATGCCAAGACTACCTATGAAAATTTAACAATTCTATACGATGCTCTACATAATATGAGTACAGCAGTTAATGAGACTGCAGTACTTGTAAATATGACACGTTATGCTCATGACGCTATATTTTATGATGTTCTAAGGACATATTACTACTTAGTCCATAATACAACGGCTTACCAGAGAGGTTATCTTACCGAGGACGATATAAATACTGTTATTACTATGACAAGCTACTCGCCAATAGGACCCGTCGAGCTTGAAATGGTAGATATAGTATTCAATTTAACGTATCAACTTGTAGATGGTAATACATGGCCCATAAATGATCTGATTCTCTATGAAATAGCTAAGAATATATCATTAAATACAGTATCATCAATGGCTCCAGATGATCCCTTAATCACTAATACTCTCATTACCATACAAAAGGGATATAGCGAGTCTTATAAGGAAAAGCTCGTCTCTATTGAAAATAACCAGAATAATACACTACTTGAAATCTTAAACTCCTATCCCACGCCATATGCTGCACAAGGTATACTATTATTACAAATTATTGATGTAGGCGATGAT
>CAZITZ010000191.1:0-1802 GCA_964542295.1 uncultured Desulfurococcaceae archaeon | reverse complement strand
GGAATTGCAACAATTATTCTTGAATACTGGAGACGTCGTAGTACTCGATAAATCGTTTCTTTCTCTTTCTTCTTATTTCATCAAGAGCTTTTGTTGCCAACTCCATAGCCTTTCTAGGCCTATAGGATATGCCAATACCAATTTTAACATAATCTGGCAAGGAGTTCATGAACTCCTTATAACTATTTAAGGGGAGTATTGCAATGATATTGTCTCCTCCAAGATAACCTGCTAGACCACCATATCGATAAGCTATGTTTGCCACTTCTATAAAGAACTTCATTGTTAATGTATATGTTTCATAGATACTAGTCTCATATGTTAGTCTAGTAATATTGTCTACATCTATATGTAATATTACAGTTGGATCCTCCTTTCCTTCAATATAAATAAAATTCCTTGTAGATGTAGCTAAATAATACGTTGCAAGTAATTGAGCAGTTGATGGATACTCGTGGGCAATGGATACCATTCGAACTTGAACAGGTGTAGATGTAGATATAGCCGTAAAAATTTCTTCATGTTTCTTTCTAGAAATAGTGTTGGATAAGCCAAGGTAATAGTCGAAGCGTAGAGGTATTAATAAGCCATCATTTTTGGAAAAAAGCTTCTGCAAGGTAGAGTATAATTCGGCTTGACTTGACTGTATAATCCATTCTCTATCAAAGCCTAATTTTTCAGTCCAATACCTATATCTGTACAGTTCAATTACAGTTATACGGGGCAATTAGTTGAAACCTCTGATTAAGTTTACTCAATAAACAATGTCGCACCAGTAGACGTAGTGCTACCTAATAGTTTAAGTCTACGAATCATCTTAACAGCTGCCTCAACAGCTCTTCTAGCATAGTCATCTACACGCTCTAATGCCTGCATACGTGAAGCTCCAGGCCCTATAATACCCAGTGACACCGGCTTACCATATTCAACCATCAAGTCCATTATCTTCCGGCCAGCCTGACTAGCTACTAGTTCATCATGTTTAGTTTCTCCTTGAATAACTGCACCTAGAGCAACAACTCCATCAACATCGTTTTTTTCAAGAAGTTTTCTAGCAGCTACGGGAATCTCGAAAGCTCCTGGTACCTTAACTACGTATCTAACTTCTGCACCAAGAAACTTAGCATGGTTTAATGCTCTTTGCAGCATGAGATATGTAACATCATAATTAAATTCAGAAACAACTATTCCTAGTCTAATCCTTTCCTCCATATACCCCTACCTCCTATGGTTTTAATGGACCCACATCAGGATAGCCCTGACGCAGGCCTTTACCAGCATATTTTATTAGTGCTTCTCTACCATATTTTATGAGCTTCACTAAATTTAAAGCATGTTTTCTAGCCCGGTCTATCGCTATATTATATAATTCATTAGGATCATTTGCCTCATCTTCATGTACTGTTACATCTATGATGTGCTTGCCTACATTTATTTGAAGCATTATAAGGCCAATACTCATTGCCAAGTAACTATACTTATCAACAGGTTTAGCTCCAACCCATCCAAAAGTTATTACTGCTTCGCAACCTTCATCAAAGAGCTTCTTAGCTGCTACAGGTATATCCTTGATACCTGGTACGGTGTATCTTAGAATAACTGCTTCTGGAAGATGCTCCTTAAAAACCTCTATAGCATGTTTTGCCATATCTACTCGAGAAAAGGTTGTATCTACGACTCCTATCTTAATCATTAAGGACTCCTCTCCTCTCAGCTTCAACAATAATGTCAAAACCATCTATATAGTAGAGTCCATGTCTACGTGCATACCTCTGAGCATCTTCCCTAGGCAAAGATGTACC
>CAZITZ010000190.1:0-1813 GCA_964542295.1 uncultured Desulfurococcaceae archaeon | reverse complement strand
CTAACCCAATAAATAAAGGCTAATCCGGCTTTGAAGGAGTAACTCCTCTCTGTCCCTGATACTTGCCACGATAAGGTCTATATACAGGGCTACTGGTACGAGCAAATATTACATGTAGGAATCTCTGGCCAGGATATACTCTTACAGGTAAACTACCACCAATAATCTCAATAGTAACCTGTCCCTTGAAACCAGCATCAATGACTGTCGGAGGAATATAGAGCGATAGTCTAGCAAACGTGCTCCGTAGATTAACGAAGCCTATGAGATCATGTGGTAGTTCTACCCATTCAAGTGTTGTAGCCAATATATGCTCTAATGGCTGTATGACAAATCCTTTATCTTCACTTACATCTATACACTCAAGAAAATCTCTCGGGTCATATTCCTTAGAATCTATTATTCCTCTAAAGTTTTTGCGGAATCGGCAGAATTCATATCCAAACCTAAGGTCTACGCCGTTCTCTCTAATAGTATCTTCAAATAATGGATCAATGACTAGGAGTTTTTTCTCAATATATACACGTATATCCCAGTCACTAAGTATCATCCTTAATCACCTCCATGGATCGGCTGACGCATTTCTTAAACACTTAGATATATTTTCACGTGATACAAGTTCAGGGCATCTTTCTATAGTAAAGCTTCTTTCTCCCTTAATGAATTCTTCTAATGAGCACGGTTCATTTCTAACACGGTTTTCGTATAACACGCATCTAGGCCCAGTGTACATAAATATTTCTGGATGTATTCTTGATAATTGCCTCCATAGGCTCCATGCAATATATCTAATCTCCCACTGTGCATGTGTACACATTCTCAATGGTAAGAAATTCTCAACTAGTTCACGTGCATTCATTGTTATATAAAGCCTTGTTTTAACAGCTTGAGGCAATAAGTACCTAGCATCTTCTGGATGATAGCCTTTTGCAAGTGCTCTATAATAGTTAATTAATGATCTTATTAGTTTCTCCAGAAAATCCCTATCCTTCTCCCTATATGGTTTTGGAGGAATTATAAAGCCTCTACAAATTATCTCTAAAAAATCTTCCCATGAAGGCCTAGTTTCAAGTAATTTACTAAGTATATCTGCATAGTAGAGGTATTCTTCTCTTCTAATAGGCTTACCCGGGTACTCTATACCCAGATATATAGATGCAAACTTAACGACTTCTCTTAGTAACTTATCTCCTCTTCTCTGGCTCAACTGTGTATAACTAGCTATCCTATGCCTAACGATCTGGTGGCTTGTTACACGGCTACATATTATCTCAAAACTATACACTCCATGCTCTAACGGCGAGCCATGACCTCTTCTAATCAACTCCATAAGCCATTTAGATACTTCACTCTTTTCCATAGTTTCAAGTATATTGTTTAATGGCTTACTTGATAATGTAAGCTTAGCTGTACCAGCTATAATTATTGGAGCTTTATCAGTATATGTAAGTATTTCTACCGATGGTTTACATAGATCCATCTTATACACATCCAAATAGTTAATACACTATTATACATAAAAATGAGAGAAGGAGAAAAGCAAAGGCTATTAGTCACTATAGTGCCTCCGAGTCCAGAATTCTCTCCTCCTATACGGATTCCAGTTTCTAAGTGGACGGTAGTAGCCTATGATCCTGCTCCAAATATCTACTTCTTTACTACCACATGATGGGCATGTTCTATAGAGCCCTGTAAAGCTTTTACCGCATCTTCTACAAACAGTTATAGCTGGTGTATAGCTCCAGTATACAAGATCTGTTTGCATAAGCCTCTTAGTTAGTTTTGCTAGTGCCTCTGGATCCGGTTCTTCGCC
>CAZITZ010000189.1:0-1832 GCA_964542295.1 uncultured Desulfurococcaceae archaeon | reverse complement strand
AATGTAGTCTTACCACTACCAGGTAAACCAGTAAACCATACAACAAATCCCTTATCAAGACATTTCAAGCCTGTCAATCCTCCATTTACTTGATTCCACTATAGGATAACTTTCCCGCTTGTTAATAAAATATTTTAGAATGAGAAGAGGCGTACTACATGGGGATTAAAATCCTATCGATAGGTGTAAGATAGCATACCAATAGTATCATACTGAGAGTATTATAGTATAATGTCCTTGGCTAAGGAAATTCCTCATTCAAAATTGAAGATAATGCTATGTAGTAGAGGAGGGATCGAAACTTTTACATAAGATATTAAGATACTAAATGCGATCAGGAATTGGTTCGAGACTTTATAAGTAATTATATTCTTTGCATGTATTCTATATAGTCTACGTGAACCGTCTATAGTATATATAGACAGCATTTATATACTTGCTAGCCTAAGAAGTTAGTAGGGTAATATGTATGTCAACAACTGTTTTAAGCATTAGGATCAGAAGGGATCTCAAGGAGAAGATGGAGAAGTACAAAAACATTAATTGGAGAGAAGAAATTGAGCAATTCATAGAGACTAAGATACGTGAGCTTGAGAAACACGCTATCTTGGATGAAATTAAAGAGCTATTAAAGGACTTACCTTTATCTACAGTACCTGCTTGGAAACTTATTAGAGAAGATCGGGAAAATAGGTGATATTGGTGAAATATGTTATTGACTCTACTGTTTTCGCTAGTATTATAACTAAGGATGAATTCCATGAGATTGCAGATAAGTTTCTCCGTAGCCATTCTTCTTCAATGCTTGTGACAATAGATTTAACATATATTGAGGTAGCTAATGCTCTCTGGAAACACGTTTATATATTGAAGAGGATACCATACGATGAATATAGATATTTAAAGAATATGCTCACGACTATTATTGACAAGTGCGTTTCCAAGGTCTATCCGTCAAAAAATTATCTTAGTGACGCCTTCGAATTCTCAGTTAAAAATGGTATACCCATATACGATTCCCTATTTATTGTAGTAGCCATTAATCATGGAGGTAAATTAGTAACTTTTGATAGCAAATTGCTGAGAAGACTAAGAAGCCTTGGATTAGATGAGATAATCTATAGTTTCTAGACAGTCATAGAAAAATTTATTAATTATATATAATTAAATGGTTTCTATAGGTGTTTTATAGTGGAAGAGCGCCGGGGAAAATATACTACTGTTTCTATACCCGTTACTCTCTATAATCGTATTAAGAAACTCATAGAAGGCACAGGATTTACCAGTGTTTCACAGTACGTAACCTATGTATTAAGGGAAGTTGTAGCTGCTCATGAAGAGGCTCGTTATGAGGAGCCTTTTTCTGAAGAGGATAAGAAGAAGATTATTGAGAAGCTAAGGAAGCTAGGCTATATATAATTGCCTTAAGAATAAGGTGTAGATTATGAGATTTCACGAGACCTGCAAGAGATCGTTTATAAAGGCTATTACTTACCGTGCTTATCAAAGTTTTGTTGTTACTCCAATTATAGCATATATTTTAACTAGAGATTTTCTATTAGCTTTTAAATTTAGTATTCTAGAATTTCTTGTAAAAATACCTGCTTATTATCTATTTGAACGTCTATGGAGCCTTATTCCCCATGGATATAGACATGAAAATATGGGGTGAGAAATATGGTTTCTAAACCTCATGGTGGAAAATTAATTAATCGTATAGTTTCAGGGAAAAGAAGAGAATATTTGCTTAGTGAAGTTAAGGAGCTACCTAAAATACGGATTAGTTATGAGAGAGTAATTGATCTTATGGATATTGCCCATGGAGCATTTAG
>CAZITZ010000188.1:0-1876 GCA_964542295.1 uncultured Desulfurococcaceae archaeon | reverse complement strand
TTAATATGTTCACTCCATCTCTTAAGACCATCTTCATGGATTACTACAGCTATATCGAATGATTCTATAAATGGATTTTCAATAGGTTTTTCATCAACAACTACATAGGCTATAACGGTACCGCCACGAACCTCAGCACCATAACTCTGTAATTGTGATACATAGTATCCCTCATTAAACATTATTTCTGACAATATTGTCCCTGCAAATACAATTCCTTGGCCTCCACGACCTAGGAACGCAATTGATATAGGCATGGAATTCACCTCCCTATAGCTTTTCTTAAGTAATTCCTATATGTTTCAACAAATCCAGGCTTATCCTCAGCCTTGAATACTCCTACAGGAACATACTTCTCTCGCTCAGCTAGTTCTAGTTCCATATATTTCTTATACGGTATACATGTTGTCATTAACTCACGTAGTTTCTGCCCAGGCGACTTCCCTTCCCGTCGTACAACATACGTTATACATGGAGCATAGACCTCTATGAAGCGGAAGCCACGATTAATATTTGATAATACCTCCTTGAATGTATTCTTTAACTGTATATAATTCGATACACACCAGCGAGCTACATAGTTAGCATTTGTATTGACTAGTATGGATACTATATCTAAGGGGTATTCTGGATTACCATACGGTGTTGTAGGCGTCTTCATGCCGTGTGGCGTTGTAGGAGCCGCTTGTCCACGTGTCATACCATATACTTGATTATTGATCATAATAACTATTAGGTCCATATTTCTACGAGCTGCATGAAGCAAGTGATTACCTCCAATACTAGCTATATCGCCGTCGCCACCAATTACGATGACCTCTAAATCAGGATTATATGCTTTGACGCCTGTGGCCACCGCGATAGCCCGGCCGTGGAGCGTGTGAAGGGAATCTGCTTTTATATATGGGCTTGGAATCCACGATGAACATCCTATACCACTGACAAAGGCGAATTTTCTAAGATCCTCTATTCCTAGTTCGCGGAATGCTTCGAATAATGCATTCATGACAATACCGTTATAGCATCCTGGACAAAACGCTGTTGGAAGAACCTCTTCTCTCATATAATTAAGACTTGGGTGCCTAGCCAACCACGTTCACCTCTCTAAAGCATTAATTATCTCAGATGGATAGATCGGTATTCCTCCACCTACTTTATGAACTCCCTTAACTTGTACGCTGACATCTACAGAAGCCATTACATCATATATTATCTGCCCAAGATTTAATTCCGGTACAACAACCCTAGATACATTAGATAAAAGCTTCTTTAGCAAATCATAATTCATGGGCCAGAGGGTATTAAGCCTTATAAGGACAGTATCGTCCTTTACTTTTTTCCATGCCTCTAGTGCAGAGCGATACACTGAACCAAAACACACTATTGCTTTTTCAGCCTTATCAGGTTCTCCATGTACTTTATATTTAAATAGTTTATCCATGTTACCCCATATCTTCTCCTTAAGCCTAGTAACTAGTTTATAATGCGTCTCAAAACTATGTACATCACGGTATCCCATAGGTTTATGGGTAGAGCCAGTAACCATTACGTAAAAGCCTTCCCCAAATACCGGCATTGGAGGAGCTATCCTAGGATCATCTGATCCAAATGGAGGCTCGTCTCTTGACCTAGGCTTCCTCCTCTCAATAAGCTTGATATTAGTTTTCCTAAAGACTACTTCTCGTCCATGACCAATAAATTCATCAATTAATACAATAACTGGTGTACGTAGTTCTTCAGCAATATTGAAAGCCCATATGGTATAGTCATAGGCTTCTTGCGGAGTAGCTGGAGCTATGATTGGTATATACTGGTCCCCATGTCTGCCCCAACGAGCTGGCATAACATCTCCTTGTGCAGGCTTTGTTGCCTGCCC
>CAZITZ010000187.1:0-1886 GCA_964542295.1 uncultured Desulfurococcaceae archaeon | reverse complement strand
ACTATTTCATTTCGCAATAAATATAGCCATGTCCATGAATATGATGTAGAAAATGACGATATTAAGCTTCTATGGAAGGAAAGCATTCATGATGAAGATAAATGGACTGGAGAGGTATCAGACATAATATATGATCCCTATGGAGATAGGCTATTATTCGCCCGTGGAGATGGCCATGTAAATCTCGGCATATATAGTCTTGATAGAAGAAATGGAAAAATATCTATGATATCCAATAAACCCGTTCTCCGCGGTTCATTATATCTTGATCATGCATGTTTCGGCGTCCATGTTTTTCCTACCGGAACTTATGGAATTGAATGCGTAGATCTTATAGAGGAGAGAATTAAGACGAGAATGTTTAATCAAGAGGATAAAAAGGCTATAGACGGAGGTGAAGTAATCTATCCTGTAATGGGAGATGCCATATCAGCTTATGGAAGATACTTCTTATTTGTAAGAGGCGGAGTATATGTAGGCAATCCTATTGATGAATCATTGGAGCCATTAAAACTTATTAGATTAATGGATTTCGGCATTAATGCATATGGACCTTTTAGGACAGTTGCTAAACCACTAGGTGGAGGTATAGTTATCGCATATAATGCATATACAAACAGTGTATTCTATCATGATGATCCCAATATTGTGCGTAGCATTAATACTATTGTAGGGCCAAGTGTATTATTGTATATATCTCCTCCTACAGTTAGGATTATTGGTGCGTATGGCGCCCGTATTACTGGTATTGAAAGAGTTGGTGGTAAACTAGTTCTTGCAACTAATACTATGGCTAACCTAGCACAATATGATGTATCGCCATTTGACATGGGATATAGAGGGTTCGTTATCGAATCAATAAGCGAGTTATTATCAAGATCTCCTCCAATAACATATATTGTACCAAGTTATCTCATAGGTAATAATGTCTTTGGAGGAATACCGTTAAGCGGCTATAAGTATCCAAGACTAATTATAAATGCATCAATGGATAATGAATTAATAATATATTCATATAACCTATCCCTGCCTGTATCTAGTGTGGATGCTGATAGGTTTAGCATACGTAGAGGAATCAATATAATTGAATTAGATAAATACCGTGGACTAATAGTGTCATTTGAGTATAGGGAATTTGATAGAAAACTTTTAACCAAGATTATCTTGGAAAACTAGATCTATTTTCACAATATATCTTTGTAGGTCCTACTTTAGTTTAAGTAGTTCTAATACTTTTTTAGCTGCATCTTTACCATTTTTGACATAATATATCGGCGCTAAATATCTTGAATCAATAGTATCTTTAAAAGCATGATAGAGCCGATCTGTATCATATCCTGTATCATGCATTACAATAACTGGTTTTCCATAGTCATATGCAAGCATTATCTCAGTAATAGATCCTACTCTACCACCAAGAGCTACAAGTAGATCTGAAGTTCTAGTTAATATAGTACTTCTCGTTGGATAATCAAGTCCGGTACTTATTGGTATAAAATTCTTCTTTCTAGGCACTTCTTCTCTTGGATACGAGGGCAATATAAATATAGTCAGGAATCCATGTTTATCTGCATAGTCTGCTATATACTTCATAAGGCCCCAGTAGCCTCCAAGAACTATTCTTAATATATTTATATAGTTACTAAGTTCATCAAGAAAATCTCTAGCATTCTTAATTAATTTAGTACTTGGTTCTTCACTAGACGCGGCTATTCCTATATAATATACTTCATCCATAGAATATGCACCATATTCTTAACATATATACGTTATAATAGAATAGGTGTATTGAGATATAATAATTTAAAGCTAATCAATCGGGGGAGGAGAGGGTCTAACAAGCTCGGTAGATGTCAGCCCCCATTTCTTCTTAGTTAAGTAGTCAA
>CAZITZ010000186.1:0-1895 GCA_964542295.1 uncultured Desulfurococcaceae archaeon | reverse complement strand
TCCAAGCGGTTCTTGAAAATAAAATGTATCCATTAATCATTATACTGGCCTTGGGTTCTGTATTTGCATTTATAGGGTTTACTAGGTTATTATATAGTGTTTATGGTGTTAGAACTAAGGGTATAGAATTCCAATTTAAAATAACTATTGAGACAAAAACAGTTATAATGCTACTAGTGGTAGCAACTATTCTATCAGGACTATTCTTCATATATTTAAAGAATGAACTCCTAGACCCTATTTCCATGTATATACTTTCAGAAAATGGAAGGATCTCATATATCGAGAAAGCATATGATCTATTTAAGCTAGTGTATTCAAGGTGATGAAGTTGGATGAAGCTAAAATGGAGAAGAGATTTAGCTGGATACTTGGTCTCCTCCTCTCCAACTTCTCCGAGAAAAAGCCATAGTAGGTGAGATGAAATGGATCTAATACCATCTTATGATATAACTATAATGCTTCTAACAATAGCTACAGGATTATTTATAGCTGCATCAATATTCTACTTCTTAAGATTAATTAAAGGCCCATCAATACCTGACATGGTCTTAGCAGTCGATGTACTTGCATACGATTTAGCTGTATTTATCATATTATTCAGCATTCTATGCAATTCTCCATTCCTAGCTATTGGCTCTCTACCTCTTGTATTATGGGCCTATTTACTCAATATGTATGTTTCAAAGTATTTAGCAAGGAGGGAATTAGGTGATTAGTGATGATATTTAATATAATTGATGTACTAGAGGCTTTAGCATACTATATTGGAATGATTCTAGTAATAGGAGGAGGCATACTCGATCTAATAGCATCCATAGGTATGAATAGGTTTAAAAACTTCTATTTAAGGCTACATGCAGCTACAATTGGAGCTATTGGCGGAGGCTTTTATCCGCTTATAGGCCTTGGATTGATCTCCTTAACTATAGAACAACTAGGTATTAATAGATACTATATAGCGGGCATAGCTTTTACAACAGCATTATTCTTAGTAATAACAGCTCCTGTTGGAAGCCACGCAATTGCTCAAGGCGCTCATAAATCGAGGATAGTTCTTCCTAAGCCAATTATTGTAGATAGGTTAATGGAGGATGAGGAATCGGAGGTGAAGAAATAATGATCGAACAAGCATCACTATGTACTTTGCTACTAGCATTGTTCATGACATATGCTATCATACTTACATATAAGACACTTACCGAGACAAATCTCGTTAAAGCCATTATATATTCTGCGGGCCAAGCTATAGCATATACGCTTGCCCTAGTACTTCTCGCAGCACCTGATTTAGTTCTAGCATATGTAGCTGTAGGTGTTGGCATGTATACTGTTCTATTTCTATTTGTCGTTTCACGTACTGAAAATCATGAGTATGAATCTCTTGAAGAAGCTTTAAAAGCTATGGGGGTTGATGTTGATGAGTAAGTCTAAGGCGAGGGAGAATAGAGATATTACTAAGGAGATTATTGTTGCAATATTTGCATCTCTATTAATCATAGTATTTGCATCAGCAATTCTATTTTCAGGAGCTATAGCTATACCCCCACAACCTACTAATAGACCATTAGCAAGCTTCTACTTAAGAACGACATATAATTGGGAGTTTAAGTGGTTATGGAGTAGTAGTCCAGAGGTTGTAACAAGTATTTTATGGGATCACCGTGGAATAGATACTGTTTATGAAACAGGTGTATTCTTCTTCGCTATAATTGGTGCTTTAATGCTTATTCGTAACTATAAGGGAGGCTCGAAATATAAGGCCGTAGGCATGAGTATCATAGCTAGATCTGTTACTAAAATAACCTTAGTATCTATACCCGTTATTGCCTTGTCTATAGCTCTACATGGACACTTAACTCCTGGAGGAGGCTTCCAGGGAGGCAGTGTATTTG
>CAZITZ010000185.1:0-1899 GCA_964542295.1 uncultured Desulfurococcaceae archaeon | reverse complement strand
TAATGTTTAGTCTTCAACTGTTGTTTTGTCGAATGATACCATGGCTATTGCTGTGAATATTATCATGAATACTGCTAGTATTGCCAAGCTAGTTATTGGATTCATGAAGCTGAGTCCTGTTTCCACGCCTGTTAGCCAGTATCTTGTTCCATAGACACAGTAAGTTAATGGATTAATAACTGCAATAGCCTTCATCCATTCAGGCATTGTATTTATGGGATAGAATACTCCGCTCATAAACATTAATGGCATAGTTAATAGGTTTATGATCATTTGGAAGCCCTCCATACTACTAAATTTAAGAGACATTGCTATACCTAATCCAGTAAATCCAATAGACATCATGAAAATATATACTAGTGCAACTGGTATACCCCATGGATTTATCTGGTCTGTTATGAGTAGTGCAAGTAATATGATTATTAGTGACTGCAATGTATTTATAATTGAGTCTCCAATTGCTCTCCCCAGTATAATGAATTTACGGCTAGCAGGTGCTACTAGTGTTTCCTTAAGGAAGCCGAATTGTTTATCCCATATAACACTTATACCGGATATAAAGCTTCCTATGAATGCCGTCATTGCAGCCATACCAGTTACTAGATAAGTTATATAGTCTACTCCTCCGAATGTTGCTGTAAAGTATCTAGATAACATATTCCTTACAACTGAGGGATCAATATACTTTGCAATTGAAGAATTACCAATAATAATTGATGGATCAATATTTTCAGCACTAAATATAGCGCCGAATCCCAGGCCGAGAAATACTATCCATAGTAGTGGCTGTATAATAATAGATATAATACGTGATCTTGAAACTATCCATCTCTTTAACTGCCTATAAACTAGTGCAATTAAGGCATCTAGATCCCTATTCATCTCGATCTCCTCCATCTACGTGGAGATCTATGGATAGGTAATGGTGCTTCCTCTAAAGACTCTCTCAATTCCCTACCTGTAAGATGCAGGAATACCTCATTAAGTGTAGGCCTCCTATAACTCACTTCACGGATTTCCACGCCATTCATTAATGCTATATTAAATATTTCTGGTAGATACCTTGGTGCATTATCGACAAGTAACTCGATCCTTTTCTTGCCTATCACATTACAGTTCTTGGCAAAGCCTAGTTTACTACAGAACCCCATAGCATCACCCTCTAAAGTCAAGTATATTACGTCTTTGCCAAGCATAGCCTTTAATTCCTCAATAGTTCCCATGGCAATGATCTTACCATGATCCATTATAGCTATCCTATTAGCAAGCTCTTCAGCCTCATCCATATAATGCGTTGTCAAGAGTATAGTCATGCCATGCTCCTTCTTCAACATACGTATATAATCCCATATCTTAGCCCTAGACTGGGGATCCAGGCCAATAGTAGGTTCATCTAAAATCAATAACTCTGGCTCATGAAGAAGAGATCTAGCTACTTCCAACCTACGCCTCATACCACCACTAAAATACCTAACCTGCTTATGAGCATATTGTTTTAAATCAACAAATTCAAGTAACTTCATAATCTTATCATGTAATTCCCTACCTCTCAAACCATATAGTTTACCATGAATATACATGTTATCATAAGCTGTCAACTGATTATCCAAACTAGGATCCTGGAATACAATACCGATCTTTTCCCTAACCTTATCAGGATCCCTAGTAACATCATATCCTCCTACAAATACCCTTCCGGAAGTAGGCCTTAACAACGTAGCTATTACATGGATCGTTGTTGTTTTACCAGCACCATTAGGGCCAAGCAACGCGAATATTTCTCCTCTCCTAATAGTAAATGATATATCATCTACAGCTACAACATCCTTAAACTTCTTAACAAGATTCTCAACAACAACTATTTCATCCAAGACTATCCTCCCTCACTAAATCCTCGAT
>CAZITZ010000184.1:0-1946 GCA_964542295.1 uncultured Desulfurococcaceae archaeon | reverse complement strand
AAATTGTATCCTCATATAATTGTTCTTGGTAGAAAATAATTAACTCAGAGTAATGCATAGATCTCTCAAGGAACTCCAGATAAGCTTCTTGAGAGATCTTATTAAAAGTTCCTTATTTCATTCTAGATATATAGTCTTCCCACTTAGCTATAAGATCAATGTTTATGGTCTCTGCAGGTGTTACTTTAGTATTTACATTTGCATCTCTTAATCCATTAATTAATGGTATGAGCGATTCCATACTTGGCGCTTCCCATACACATACGTATAGCCATTGTCCAAGTGCGCTATATGCTGCAAGTACTTTTCCTCCAGGCACTATACTAGATGGATCTTTAAGTATTGATTTAACTATTCCAATAGCTGCTTTCATAGTATTAATATCTGGTTTTCCAACTGGTGTATGTATTAAAATGTACTTCATACCAGTCTCCTCATGAGGCTAGTATTTTAGCTATGTTATAGCCTTACTGTATAAAAGATATAGTAGTACATAACTAGAACAAACATTATATAGGGTTATTTAGTTCTAGGATATTTAGGATACAAGAAGGTGTAGTAGAGATGCCTCTAAGACCAGCTAAATGCTATACACATTTCAGCGGACCACCCTATACTAGAAAAGAGTATATACCTGGTGTACCACAGCCCAAGATCGTAAAATTTGAAATGGGCAATATACATGGAGACTACGATTATGTAGCATTACTTGTTACACTAGAAGCAGGCCAGATAAGGCATAATGCGTTAGAAGCAGCACGTATTATGGCTAACAAGTACCTTAGTACAGAGATAGGTGATCAGAACTATTTCCTAAAAATACGTATATATCCGCACCATGTATTAAGAGAAAATAAGATGATGGCATTTGCTGGGGCAGATCGTCTACAGGATGGTATGAGACAGGCGTTTGGTAAACCAATTGGTGTAGCAGCCCGTGTTTATCCAGGATCCATTGTTATGGAAGTCCGGATTAGGAAAGAGCATGTACAGCAAGCAAAGGAGGCATTGAGGAGAGCAGCTTCAAAACTTCCATTACCATCACGAATAATATTCAAACCTCTTAAGCCAGGGCTTAAGCCAGTTGCTTAATCAAAAAAATTTACCTTATGAACTAGAATTTAGCCGTATAAGGTCTTTTATCATAAATTATAATCCACAAAAAATCTTAATCCAAATAGCTGACGGTCTAAAGTTCTTATCTAGATACATTATAGATTATATTGAATCACTTAATAGAAATATAGAGTCTTATTTATCAGCGTCTCCCTCTTATGGTGCTTGTGATATACCTATAGATGAGGCTAAAGCATTAAATGTAGATGCTATAATCCATGTAGGCCATAATCCATATCCATATATGGGCTATTCCATAGACACACCGATCCTATATATAGAAGCATTCTATACTGGCGATATAACTGAAAGATTGATTAAATCAATTATTGACGTATTGGGTAAACATAGGGATCAAAATATTATCCTCTTAGCAAGTATACAATACATTAAGTTATTAAATAAACTCTACGATATTCTTAAAGCCCATGGATATAAAGTTGTAATACCGGAAAGTAATGTAAAACCTCTTTTACGGGGACAAGTTCTCGGATGTATATATGACACTGTTAAAAATACAACATCAAATACTTACCTTATTCTCACAAGTGGATTATTCCACGGTATTGGAGTTTGTTTAACAAAACCTAGTGCTAAGGTATTTGTTGCAGATATCATAAGAGAGGAAGTTATCGACCTAGGCAATATGTGTAGAAAAATACTTGCTAAAAGATACTATATTGTATCTAATTTAATAAACAATGTATTTAAGACAGCTACATTAATAATAGGCTCTAGACCAGGACAATATAGGCCTTGGCTTATTGATATGCTATATAAAAGATTAGTAGTAAAAGATGTTAAGGTTTACAGGGCAATCGTATCTTACC
>CAZITZ010000183.1:0-1950 GCA_964542295.1 uncultured Desulfurococcaceae archaeon | reverse complement strand
CCAGCCTCTATATCTTTAGCTGGTACATCTCTTTGAACCCTAATTACACGGACATACTTAGGTATATAACGATACATTTCCGATATGAGATTAATTGCTTCTTCATCATTATATGGTTTATACATTCCTTTTCTCCACCACTCATATAGAGTAGTCCCTTTTATGACAAGCGTTGGATAGATCTTGAGATAATCTGGCCTATAATCTGGATTCTCAAAAATCTCTTTTACCATCTCTAGATCTCGATCAGGATCACTGCCTGGAAGGCCCGGCATAATATGATATGTTACTTTAAATCCAGAATCCTTAAGAATACGTGTAGCCTCAATAGTCTCTTTAACTGTATGCCCTCTTCTAACTCGTATCAATACATCATCATATATACTTTGCACACCTATCTCAACACGAGTGGCTCCAAGATATAGCATCCAGTCAGCATGTCTTTCCATAGCCCAGTCAGGCCTAGTCTCAATAGTCAAACCAACACATCTTACACTAGCTTTTTCATTACGTAACTGAGCATCTTCTAAATAGATCCATTTACCGGGCTTACTACGATCTGGATACCTATTCATAGCCTCTAACGCTTGCGCTATAAACCATTCCTGGTAGTCAATAGGCATTGCAAGAAATGTTCCACCCATAATAATTAACTCGATCTTTGAAGGATAGTAGCCCAATATTTCGTATTGTCGAAGTCTACTCCAGACTTGTAAATATGGATCAAAGCCTACGCGGAGACCCCGCATAAGAGCAGGTTCTTCTCCTACATAGCTTTGCGGAGTTCCCTGATCAGGGCCTCCTGGACAATAAATACATTTACCATGTGGACATGGATATGGTTTAGTCATAATAGCAACTGGAGCTACTCCCGATAGAATACGAGATGGCTTTCTACCTAATCTCCTTAACTCCTCTCTAGCCTTCAATGCAGTATCTATAAACACTCTCTATTCCACCCTCACTATCTACAATAGAATATTACAATTCTCTTAATATAGCTTCTAAGAGAAATATAATTAATGGAATAACTAGGAATTTATCTAGAAGCATGCTCTAAATGTTATTGAAGGGAGTATTTTATGAAAAGTATTACATCAAGAATATCTAAATTATGGAAAAAGAAAAAATATCTAATTGCAATAATTGCCTTAGCTACTCTAGCTATAATTACTATATCTTTCTTCATAATCCCATTATCTACTTCTAGGAAAGTCACTATAATCGACTATGTACCCAGTAGAATACTTTATGATTATGTTATGGAAGGCTATAATGTTACTTATATGGTCACTAATAGAAGCAATAGAATTGAGCCACTTGTCGTTTATGTTACTGATAGTTATGTACCATATGATCTATTAAATCAAACAGGAATTTATGCCATGGGGGTAATAGGCGAATATGGACCTGGAAAGCCTGGAAACATCACTTTATTCTTGATCGTAAAAGGGAACAATGACTTATTCAATATCCTATTAAGTATGAAAGAAGATTTTCTCAATAATTTTAATTATGAAGATTATGAGGGATATGATCTATGGTTTAAAAACTCTACAAAAGAACGTATTTTAATGGTCTATGACAATAAAAGTAATATAATTGGATATTGTAGGAGTAGCTTATGGAGCTTAAATCAAGTTAAAGACGGATTTATCGAACTTATTGAGCAATTTAAGCATAGTAAAGGATGGATTAGCTGGGATTATGGTATAGATCAGCTTATTAATAAAGTTCCATTAGATGTTAGGAGAAAAACAGTTATGCTTATAACATTAACAAATGGTTTCAATGTATTAATATTTAGTAAGAAACCTATTTATGAGCCTAGGGTTATAGTTGAGCCAAATAATTCATATATTATTACTGGTAAGAATAAAATTAATTATTTTGAAAAAATCTTTAAATTCAGACTAGAATATGAAGTCTTATATGAAGTAGGTAATTATG
>CAZITZ010000182.1:0-1985 GCA_964542295.1 uncultured Desulfurococcaceae archaeon | reverse complement strand
CCCACCTAGGACAAGAGCTTTACCCGAAGTAGGCTCTAGTAGTCCAAGAAGAATCTCCTCGCCATAATGTAGTGGTATGTCCTCCCTGGTCAGTAGTTCTAGGAAGCCCCATTTAGATAAGCCAGCTATTCTCCTAGCTTAACCTAAGCTAGCTATACCCTTCTCATAGAGCCTCAATGCTAGTTCTATCCTTAGCCTCTCCTCAAGCCACCCGGAGGAACCTTAAGGTTCTCCGGAACCCCGATAACAACTCGCTTAATACTAGCCTTAGACACCCTAATCCCTTCCAAAGACACTATATCCATAGAAACTATTAATCCTAGCTATCTACAAACTATGGTCTTAACAATACTGAATCCTCAGATTAGCTGTCCCATATACTAGATAATAGGTATAAAACTATACCTAGTTGTCCCATTTTTCATCAGTCTATGGGACAATGGTATTTAAGTGCCGGCCTCCGGAGCATGAGGCCCAGGTTCAAATCCCGACGGACCCCGCACATATAAACCTGTATATAAGCCCTTCCTTAATGTCTCCAATATGTTTTATACATGGAGCTACTCTATCTAATTAGAGAAAATGGAGTCTTTGTATTCTATAGGAATAGTAAAGCTAGAAATAAGCTATGGTTCTTCCACATCTTCTATGTAATAGGAAGCTTGCCAAAATACTTGGAACAGGTTAAAGCTCTTGTATGGACTACTAGGAACAAGCAAGCCCTACTAGATAATGACAGAAGAAGAGCTGAATAAACAAAACCCCATATTAGCACTACTCAACACTGTACTACGAGAGTAGTAAACAAGAAGAGGCTGTGTTCTACCTATTAAAATATTATAAGAAGGAGCTAATAGAGCGGTTGTCCAAGCTTTTGTCGATGCTTGGACTTAAATGAATAAGTGATTTTAAGCATTGGTTCATAGGGGAGAATAAGTAACCATTTCCCTAAATAAGCCCTATCCGGAAACTCTATCACATTATATCGGTCTAGTGTATTCGTGTCCTGGTCAAAGTTTTCTTTCATATGTTACAAAAGCTGAGTCTGCATCTAATACATACATCATAGTTTTTCTTCGACCATCATTTAATTTCATACTCATCACTCCTCGCCGGAGTAGTAATGCCTAGATCTTAAACCTTTTTCGAGAACACTTTCCAAATTCTCTTACTCAAGACATTCTTAATTGTACCTTATCATATAATAATTTTCGAATGCTAAGTTTTAACTTATAGTTTAACATTTAGTTTCATTCCTACTTTTTAGCAATTTGAAGAGCAACATTTAGAACGTCTTCCGGACTTATGTCAAGGGTCGGTTTCTTGGCAATTCCAAAATCTGTAATGGTGAAATCGTAGTCAATTTTTATCCCCGTCTTTTCCATTACCTTAGTTGCACACTTCATCGGACAGCCATTTATGACGATTACCTTCTTCGCCCTATGTCCTATGTCGATGTGCATTTTTGATCCAGCGGCAACTGCAGTAGTACAGCATAAACGGGCGGATTGTCCAGCGTTAGTGAGTAAAACACCGACCTCATGTCTAATTTCTCCAACGCTAGCTGCACCAGAGCAAGTGAATATTATGTAAAGCTTTTCGGCTTCTTTATGGCAGATTGGGAAGAACTTTGGCAATTTCTCCATATTAACTTTCTCAGTTCCATTTATTTCATAACACCTCTGTCCTGTATTTAAAAGAACATTTAAAATTTTTACCATTTTCAACCCTTTATCCATGGGGCTCAAGTGTTGCAGGGTTGCTGTGGCTAAGCTTCTTCAATATACACACAAGATCTAGTCCAATCCGCGTAAAGCTTCTCTAAATAGCTATCAATATTTTTAACCTCTACCTAAAAGGTAGGATGAATACGCATTATGTCTATAAAGTCAATTATTTATTTAATAAATAGATTGTTGATAGGCTCTTAGCTGATAATGTGTAATTACGGAAGTTCTTAGCTATCTCCTCTATAGGCATATATG
>CAZITZ010000181.1:0-2009 GCA_964542295.1 uncultured Desulfurococcaceae archaeon | reverse complement strand
GTTTCTTCTAAACCAGTCACGATTCTTTAAGACACCCATTGGTACGAAGAACATAGGTACTATTACACTTCGATAAGGCCTTAATCTATCAAACATTTCAGCCGTAATAGCCACATCACTAGCTGTTTCCTCAGGTAAGCCAAGTATTAATGTAGCTGCGGGTATGATTAGGTTTTCATGCATTATCCGGAAAGCATCCTCAACAATGTCAGGCCATTTATCTGGAGGATATGGAGCTGATTTACCTGGCATAATGATTTTTGCTAATCGAGGACTAAGTGTTTCAATACCTACTTCAACGCCTAGGAAATCCTGTTTTGTCAATATAATATCCTGCATTAGTTTTGAAACTAGCCTATATTCTTCTTCGGCATATTTTATAGCTGCAAGACTTGAATGACTCCATGCAAGCGATCCGGGTACGAGTTTTCGAGCCATTTCATGAAGCTTTATCAAGGGATCAGGCCTTGGCTTTACACCATTAGCTCCATATAATAAAACATCTTCACTATGCAGTATCGTTGATTCAACGCCGTGTTCCAAATTCACTCTAATTTCCTTTTCAATAATTTCTAACGGAATATATCTCAAGGGTCTTAGAGTAACGCTGCAGAATTTACATCCTCTAGGACAGCCTCTCATAATCTCTATAAGTCCATTAACACTTGCTCCCTTAATAACCGGTATCTCCTCTATACTCGGACTATCACTTGGCCCGACATAGATGTAATGGGGTAAAGGCTCATTATTCAAAGCCTTTTCAACAAGATCGACTATTACTTTCTCAGCCTCGCCATCAACAACTGTATCTACACCCCATTTTCTCCAAAGCTCAAGTTCCCAAAGCCATTGCCAAGCAGCTGGACCACCAACAATTATCTTAACACCCTTCTCTTTAGCCTTCTTAACAATAGGGCTTTCCATAAGCCTCCTAAAATATACACGATTAACCGGTTCTTTACCTGTAATCATCCACCATTCACTACTTGGCGGACCATATGCAAAGAAGTCATGATGACCGATCATTAATACCTTCATCGTATCAAGATGCTTATGTAAATAATCAGGATCAATTATTGCTACATTAAATCCTGCATCAATTAATTTAGCCTCAACCTTCCTTAATCCATATGATGCCTCCTTAGGCCTGCCGAGACTATCTGTTTTAATCTTTGGAGCAGCTATCCATACCCATAATTTCTCTGGAATACCTATTGCAGGACCTGTTGCCATAAAGCCCAGGAATTCTTTACCATGATGATTAGACATCATAGTACGATCAGTAGTTATAACTATATCAAATCCTTTCATTACCTACCACCTCCTCAACAATTACAGGCTTTATACCATGTTTCTCAAGAATAGAACCATATTCAACCATATCCCGGCCTATAATATACAAAGCATTACCATCTAATTCCTTGACTAATTTTTCAAGATCTTGAGGGGAGTCTCCATGATATCTAATGATAATTGTATAAGAAATATTATTTCTAATAAGATCCCTTAAAGACTCTAAGTAGTATATATTACCAATAGGAGAAACAACGTGAATAACATACTTCTTAGCACCATGTAATTCATTAGAGTACATTTTAGCAAATGCTTCAGAAACCACTTTCTCTCCATCAATACCATATATAAGAACTATATGGAAAGCATTATCCTCCATCCAAAGCATTATCTTCACCCTCAAGCTTTTTCAATAATTCAGATAATCTATGCTCAAGTTGACTGATCGATTCCATGTGTATTTCAAGTTCTGTTGAAGCACTATGTAAGGCCTCTCTAAGCTCATCAATATGGTTACGGAGAATAGATACGATAGCCTCTTTTTTAGCCCTAAATAATACCTTTTTACCACGGAGCCTTATCCTCTCGATAAGTTTTCTTTCCTCCAATAACCTTGTCATAGCTGATAAATGGCTTTTAGCATATCCAGTGAGACGACTAAGTTCATTAAGATCCATTGGACGACTTTCCATAAGTAATACAGCTAATATAGATGC
>CAZITZ010000180.1:0-2046 GCA_964542295.1 uncultured Desulfurococcaceae archaeon | reverse complement strand
GAGTAAACCCTTCTCTCATTAACAAACATAACATCCTTACCAAACTTCTCTCTAGATATTGGACAGTACCAGCAATAGTCAAGACACTTCCCAGTTATGAATACTACAGCTTTAGCACCAAGTAAACAATACCTACAACCTATAGGAAGCGATCCTATAATATAGCCTGTCCCTAATGTATGGTGTATATTTCTAAAATCCTCTTTCACGAAGAACCCTCCTAACCCACGGATTATTCCTAGCAATAGACTGCAACGCGTCCTCGAAAGACTCGTCGGGCCCAAGTATGTATTTTACAAACACTCCAGTCCTACCAATACGATCCCTCCGACTTAGAACTCTTACTCTTTCAAGAACAGTATCAATACTTATACCTAGGAGTTCTGCCACACGATCTTCATATCCAATCACTGGTGATTCTCTATGTCCTCTCTTAGTAGGCTCTATCAATACTAGACGCTTATCTACACCAGGGACCCTCTTACCCTGAAGTAAGCCATTTAGATCTAGGAGTCCACCAAATTTATAGAACTCATATTCTCTGGTCTGTAACTTAGCTAAAGGAAAGCTCACAACTCGTTTCTCAAGATCATCTAATACTATATATGCTTTAGGAGTGCTTGATGGTGTTGCTACTACGATAAATCTAGCCTTTATAGTATAGCCTGATGATTCCAATATATATTCAAGCCTATAACTTGGCGTATAATATGGTATAAACACATCTACGTCACTGCCTTCCCAAACATCTCCTCTAGCAATGCTTCCATGAACATATGCTATAATGCCAGCCTTAGTAATTACTTTTAGAATCCTTATAGCTTCTTCTCTAAGCTGGTCTAATATTTTCCATTGCCGTTCACTATAGACTACCTCTCTATATTCCGGTACTCTCTTAATTTTCTCTCTAACCATATGTCACCAGCATCTATAGGTTATACCATACTATAGTTCTATATTTTAACCACTTTTAATGTAGAGTTATCCTATATTAGAAAGTAGGAGGCGCATCTAATAATGAATAGCAATATACTATCGTTTTTAATTGCAATACTTGGTTTCTGGACAATTATTAATATACTATATCTAACTAAAAAGGAAGAATTTGAATCTAGAGGATTTAAACTATACTATGGCATAGTACTTGCCTATAGACGGAAATATAGTCCTAAAGCTAGGAGTATATATAAGAAACTAGGTTATTTAGGCATACCTTTATCATTATACGGCTTCTACGTATTTTATGCTACAATGGGTTATACCTTACTTGTTAAACTAGGATTTATTAATGTCACAGGATTTAGAGGCCCAACTCTATTAATACCCGGCATAAATATTACTGGCATGAGCCTACTATATTTCTCAATCGCAATAGTTATTGCAGCAGCAATACATGAACTTGCTCACGCATTTATTGCTGCATCAAATGATATTCCAGTTAAGGGATTAGGTTTCGCAATTGTATTCTTTCTACCAATAGCCTTTACTGAAATAGATGAAGAAGAGTTTCCAAAGGCAAGTTTAAAGGCAAAAACACTGACGTTAATGGCTGGTCCAGCGGCTAATATATTACTGGCATTAATTATGGTTGGTATCCTTACATTCATCATAAGCCCTTATGGGCTTATGATAACAGATGTAGTTAATGGAAGTATAGCTGAAAAATACGGCTTATCACCAAACTCTTTGATACTTGAGATAAATAATGAGCCAGCTACTCTTGAGAACTTACGTAATGCGGCAAACATCAATAAAACAACTATTTTCACAATGAAGATCCTACTGCCTAGCGGGGAAATCAAGATATTTAACATAACTAAACCTGCTGGTGAAAGAATAGGTATCTATATAACCCAAATGCCAAACATAGCTTTAATAAATCTACTAGGTATACAGAACTCACTAATAATTATGAACCTGGTTACTTGGATACAAATAGTTAATCTCAGTCTAGGGATAATAAATATTGTACCTTTATTTATAACTGATGGTGGGAGAATATTCTACGAATTATCGAGAAAGCCTTTGTTAGGACACATTGCATCA
>CAZITZ010000179.1:0-2048 GCA_964542295.1 uncultured Desulfurococcaceae archaeon | reverse complement strand
GAATAAATTAGCAATAGGTGAGGTATATGGTTGAATATAAGGTTAAGGATCTTGGACTAGCTAGTAAGGGTGAGTTAAAGATAGAATGGGCTGAAAAACAAATGCCAGTACTTGTAATGCTTCGTAAAAGGTATAGTGAGAAGAAACCATTTAAAAACTTAGTAATTGGAGCAGTACTACATGTAACAAAGGAGACAGCTGTTCTTGTTAAAGCGTTAAAGGATTCTGGCGCAGAGGTATGGCTTGCAGCTAGCAATCCCTTATCTACACAAGATGATGTTGCAGCAGCTCTTGTAGAATATGGTATTAATGTATTTGCTTGGCGTGGAGAATCAAGTGATGAGTATTATTGGTGTCTACGTGAAGTGGCTGATGCCGAGCCGGATATAGTATTGGATGATGGTGCTGATATGCATGCATTACTACATAGTGAATACCCTGAATTAGCCTCAAAACTTATTGGCGGAACAGAGGAAACTACTACAGGAGTCATTAGATTAAAAGCCTTAGAAGGAGATGGCATCCTCAAATACCCTGTTATAGCAGTAAACAATGCCTATACAAAACACTTATTTGATAATCGCTATGGTACTGGGCAAAGCACTTTTGACGGTATATTACGTGCTACAAATACATTGATTGCTGGTAAGGTTGTTGTAATAGCCGGATATGGATGGGTAGGTAAAGGTATTGCCTTAAGAGCGCGTGGTTTAGGAGCTAGGAGAGTAATTGTTGTTGAAGTAGATCCTATTCGAGCTCTTGAAGCAGTATTTGATGGTTTTGAAGTCATGCCCATGATCGAGGCTGCTAAGATAGGAGACATATTCATTACAGCTACTGGTAATAAGAAGGTTATACGCCGTGAACATTTTATGGTTATGAAGGATGGTGCCTTATTGGCTAATGCTGGACATTTCAACGTAGAGATCTGGATACCTGATCTAGAGGATCTTTCCATTGGAAGGAGGGTGATAAGAGAGAATGTTACAGAGTATAGGCTTAGGGATGGTAGATCGCTCTACCTACTTGCTGAGGGTAGACTCGTTAATCTAGTTGCTGCTGAAGGTCATCCCAGCGAAGTTATGGATATGAGTTTCGCTAACCAGTTCATGGCTGTAAAGTACCTATATGATAATCGTGGTAAACTACCGCCCAAGGTTATGAATCCACCTTATGAGATAGACTCTATGATTGCACGTGTAAAACTTGAGTCAATGGGGATTAGCATAGAGAGACTAACTAAGGAACAAGAGGAATATTTGAAATCATGGAAACTTGGTACAAGTTGATTTTTCTATAAGTGGCTTAATCGCTATATTATTAAATTCGATAAAGTAGACTAAGTAGGAATCTGAAGAGCGGGTGAACTTAATCTGGTAGAGGATTATATACCTATTATTGCTCTATTTGGTTTCATAGGACTGGGTGTTTTATCAAAGATACTTCTGTATAAATATAATTATTTTAATAAGTTTATAGAATATCTAAGTAAAGTTGTATATTACATTTTGTTATCAGCTGTTTTCCTAGATACATTCGCATCTCGAGGATTAGAACTTGCAGACGCAAATGTAGCTATTACAACATTAATATATGTAGTTATAAGCATAGCCATTCTAGTAAACTTAAGGTTCTTGAGAGATCCTATTTCTAGAAGAGCCGTCGCTATAACTTCTACATTCCAAAATAGTGTTTTCTTAGGATTTCCTGTATTAATGATTGTTTATGGCGATATTGGTGCTGCTGCTATGTATGGGCTTATGATGTTTATACTTCAAATACTTATATCTGGTTTATTAGCTGTTGCTAAACAAAATTTGTTAAAGGCTATTCTCAAGATCCCGGTAATCTATGGTTTTAGTATTGGTGTAACTATACATTACCTATTTAGTGATATATATCAATGGATGGCGCCAATACTTGCCCCCACACATCTCATGCTTAGTTATGGAGCAGTATATGTACTGGGAGCTACAATACCTTTATCTATAAAGCCTATAGCGATACATAAGATTGAGGCCCTAATCATTGGTTTATGGAGATTCCTA
>CAZITZ010000178.1:0-2051 GCA_964542295.1 uncultured Desulfurococcaceae archaeon | reverse complement strand
TCGTGGTAGTGAGTGATGGTTGGAGAGGATTACCTATGAATAGGCGTCTCTCAATACTCTATAGATTATGGGGGTATGACTATGACGTTACATTCTATCCATTAACTAGGGATGAACTGATCAAATGGATCAATAGATCTATTGTTTTGAGAGATGCATCTAAATATTGGATCAAAATATATTCTAGAAGCCATGGGCTAGTTGCCATAGATAATAAAGACTCTTTTAAGACATAGTAATGATGTAAGCTTATAAGGTAACGGTACAAAGGATCTATTATGCTATGGATTGTTTTCCTAAGTAGTCTTTATAGCTTTGATAGCTACAAGTTTGTCTCCTTTCCTAATCTCATGGTTTCTGTCTGGTAGGAATATTGTTTTCCCATTTCTATGGATCATGATGATCCTGTATCTATATCTTCTATCTTTATCCATTAGCTTTCTCTCAAATTCCTCAACTGTCGCCATTGTATCCGACGTTATTTCTATAAGATCAGTTTTTCCCCTTGCTGAAATAGCGTCTGTAATGAAACTGAGTATTAGGGGCTCGAATACTGCTGAAGCTATTGTCCTGCCGAGTATTTTATTTGAGACAATGTACTTTACACCAGCTTCTCTCAATAGCTTCTCAGTATGGAAGCTAGATACTATGGCTGATACTTTAGCATCCTTATTAATGTGTCTAATAAGCAATGCTGTATATAGTGTCTTGTTGTCATCGCTCATACATAGTATAATATGTGAAGCCTTGCCAACGCCGGCTTTTCTTAAAATACCTTCATCACATGGATCGCCAATCATATAGTCAATCCTTGGCTGTCCACGTGGTTGCGTAGGTGTTAGTAGGCCTGTATCATCTTCATAGCCATTCAGTACTAGCTCATCAATAACTTCATTGCATATATCACTATCTCCGATTACAAGTATTTTCTTGTTCTTCAATGGTGCAAGCCCCATAGTCCTTCTAATACTAGCTGATAGAAATGCGTCGGCTATAACTGATACGGTTAATGTATATGCTAGTATACCCATGATCGCGGCGAAACCTGCTACAAGCCATCCTAGGCCACGTATGGGCGTTATATCTCCATAGCCTATAGTAGCCATAGTAATAATGCTCCAATAAAGACTAGTAATTAAATCAATATCTTCACGGCCTGCAACTATATGCTCACTATAATAGAATAATAATGCATTAAATACCCACATACATAGGAAGAATAAAGCTACAAATCCAAATTTCGAACGAACTATTTTCTTAAGCTTAAGCCTTCTTATTAGCCTAATGATAACGAAAATAGGCATGCCCCTATACACCATAATAAATAAATAATGTAAAAAGTTTTAATAACTTAAGTTTGGGATACCAAGTAGTTCTCATAAGCTCTATTCAGATACCGGTTTTCAAAAAAGGTATAAATGGTATAACTAGTTATACTTTTTAAGAGGTAAGAAGGATTATCCAAGCTAATAGCTATTAAAAATGTAGATAAGGATCTTTATCGCAGAGTTAAGGCTATAGCTACATTACAGGGTAGGACAATGGGATCAGTTATTAATGAGGCATTAAAATTATGGCTACAGAAATACTCCCATATAATCGATCAAAAATGGGAGTCTATAGAGAAAGAATATGAAAGAAACATAAATGTAGCAAAAAGCCTTAAGAATAAGCAATGGAAAGGATATGCTCTAATATGTAATGGAGAAGTTATAGGTATATAGTGATCTTAAAAAAGCTATGGAAAATGCTAAAGAAAATTGTAAGAACCACTCATTAATTATTGAACCTAGTGATATAATTGAGCATGAGATCGTTGAGTTAGGTTTACCGGTGATTCTATGAAAGGCTATTATGATAAGTCGGTTAAGCCTTATAAGCCTTTAATAAGGCTTAGGGTATTTGATCCATTAAAAACCAAGTATGTAGAACTGGACTTTATGATTGATACTGGTTTTTCTGGAGGTATTTTATTGCCTCCTGATGAATATCTTAAACTTAATTTAACTCTATATGAAAAGCCTAAGGCAATCGGTAAATTAGCTACTGGT
>CAZITZ010000177.1:0-2053 GCA_964542295.1 uncultured Desulfurococcaceae archaeon | reverse complement strand
GATATGCTCTTAGGATGTATAAGTTCATTCCACCTAGATGCGCCGCTACTATAGACTATGGGTACACTATAGTAATGGAAAAGTCTAATTCTCCTAAAAATCATACCTTTCTCACGCGAAGAAGCCTTAAGAAAACAATTGATACAAACCTCTAAAGGCTTGCCGAACTGCTTCATCATACTAGCTTGTGTCTTATCAATATACTCAATAGTATCTTTATCAAGAACAACCAAATCTGCTCTGCCGTCACGAGCTGCAAAACGTGCTACTTGAATACTTAATGGTTTAACAGCAACAATTGGATAATTAACTTTAACTCCCCTTATTTTCTCACGAATCTCCTTCTCAGAACGAGCTTCTATGGTTATTCTTTTAACAAATTTTACATTATTAAATTCCCTAGTCTTCCACTTAAAGCCATGATCTTCTAGGCCTATGTATCTATAACCCATTAATCTAGCAATACCGGCTATCCTTTCAAGATCGCTTGAAACATTAACCCATAGATCAATATAGCCATTCAAACTATGCCCAACTCCTTAAGCAATTTATTAACATCTTCAGCACCACCTCTACCTCTAAAGGAAATCATTATATGTATAACGTCATCACCATCACTAACAACAGCTTTACCCCTAAACAAATCCTGTTTATCAAGACGTATAAAGAACTTATTAGATCTACTATCATACCTAAGATTAAAACTAGCCCTCAAAACACTTCTTTCAACATCATCTAGTAATGACCCTAGTCTTCTCAATAATTCAACGGCATACTTATTATGTAAAGTTGTCTGTATAATGGTTATAGGATTGCCATAATATCCTTTGACTATTTGTTTATTTATTTTAATTTTATCTTTAAATTCACTTGGTATAATCTTAAATAATGCATCCAATACTTTTCCTTCATCCTCAGTAGCATGGACGTATGTTTTTAACTCGACATAATTGATCTTGATCAAAGATACAACTCCAAATAATAATCTATATAGAATAAGGATAAAATAGTAATCTCTAGCCCCGCTCCTCTTCCCTCTTCATAGCTTCAACCCATAGATCACGGGCGCCTCGGCTTGCCTCATGCCTCTTCTTCAATAGCCTCTCTTTCTGCTTCTTCTTCCACTTATACTTATGAGTACCCTTTAATCCACGGCTTTTCCTTAAGCCCCTCATCTTCTTACCAGCGCTAGTTAATCCACGGAATACTCTTCCACGATGGCTTTTACTAGTAATCCACTTGATGTCAGGATCATTTTTTATAGCTGGATGATGAGGATCGACGAGTATTACTTCAAACCATTTAAATAATCCATCCTCACCAACATAATAGCTATTCAAAACCTCTAGATTCGGGTACTTACGGGCAGCACGTTCCTCAGCAATAAGCCTTAGGCTCTTAGCAGGTGCAAATCCATAAACACCCATTCTCTTAGGACGCCTACCCTTATTAGGACGGGGCTTCCTACGTCCGCCTTTCCTAACTCTTACTCTTACAACTATGAAGCCCTGCTTAGCCTTATAGCCAAGTGCACGTGCACGATCCAGTCTAGTGGGCTTCTCGATCCTAACAATAGCTGGCTGCCTTCTCCATTGTATAAGCCTCTGCTTCATCAATAAACCCATTTCTCCATCATACGGTCTCTTCCAGAGCATAGCTATATAGTGATACATACTCTTAGCCATATTGATTCAACCCTGACATTCTCTAATCCATAGTCTAAGAAGGAATAGACGCTCATACTAGTTTATAAATATTAAAGAACAATACCTAGACTCTATAATACACTTGAAAACGTATGCTAAAGAGATATACCATATACACAAATATAGGCAATCAACTTATTACTCTAGCAAACCATTATTCTATGGGAGAGGTTTAAGTAATATGCCTCCTCCAGAGAAACTCATTGGTATAATCGGCAAGACCAATGTAGGTAAATCAACGCTTTTCGCAGCAATGACACTAGCTCCAGTAGAGATCGCTAATCATCCATTTACTACAATTAAGCCTAATGTTGGAGTAGGCTATGTTAAGAAGAAATGCGTACATG
>CAZITZ010000176.1:0-2075 GCA_964542295.1 uncultured Desulfurococcaceae archaeon | reverse complement strand
GAGGTAGTAAAGCTTAATACTATTTCATGATTCTTTTAACAAGATAATATTTTGCCGCATCTTCAAAGGCTACTATAGCATCTAATGCTATACCCATATCTTCACCCCATGAAATAACTCCATGCCTGGGTATAACTATAAGCCGTGAACCCTTCAATACCTCTTCTAAAATATTATTTGCTAAATCAATTGTCCCTGGCGGAGCTGGTTCACAGACACTAACTTTGCCAACGCTATATTTTATTTCTGCAAATACTTCGTTAAGCCAATCAATACCTACTACATCAACTAGTGCAGTTGATATTGGTGGATGAGCATGGAGCACTGCCTTGGCATGATCTATTTTCTTGTATATCATTATATGAGCATTTATTTCTATAGATGGTTTTCTTAAACCCATATACAAGTCTCTATCAAGATCATATATAATAAGATCATTAACTTTCAACATATGCTTAGGGATTCCTGAAGGAGTTAGCCATACTAAAGAGCCCTTCCTAATACTCCCATTACCGCCGCGAGGATTAGTTAATCTCTTCTCGACAAGAAATTTCATAGCATCAATTAATACATATGGCTCAGTTAACATATCATTCACATGTATCACCTTTTACAGCTTTATAATAGAGCCTGTCATTGCTTTAATGAGTTTTTCAGGGTATTTCATAACCATGTACTCTATAAACTTTACACCACTACAATGCAGAGGCACTATATATGTCGATACTGAAGATAAATAGTCTGCTATAGATTTAATGAATCTTTCAGGAGCGTTAACTAAATGAAAGCCTCCTATGACAGCATATATCTTTTTATTAAAATATTCATATATAGATGATAATACTTCTTTATAATTAGGATGCATACATCCACTAAAGATGATTAATCCCCTATCACTATCTATAATGAGGAAATGCTCCCATGGAGGCCCATAATAGGGTTTTGAGATATATACTTTTGGAAGGATTTTAATCCAGTCAATAACCTCTATCGGCACTAAGCCATTTTTCATAACTATTTGCTCAAAGTATGGGCCTGATGCATAAGGTATGTACGTCTTTGTTGATGGAGCTACCCATCCAATAAATGGTATTCCACCAGTGTGAGGAGTATGTACATGGGAGACTATAACCGCATCGAGTAAACTTAAATCTATATCCAGAGACTCCGAATTATTTCTTAGAATATCCGGATTAGGCCCAGTATCAAACAATACATAGTGGCCCATAGTCTCTATATACAACGAAATACCATGAGTAGGCTTCAGTTTAACTTCATCAATACTTCGATCATCGACTAATACGGTAATCTCTAATTCGTTCAATCTAGTTAATCCTCCAAGAACATTATCTAGGAGATAAGGAAAATATAAAACTACGTATATCACTAAAGAATCTGGAAAAATGTCTATGGAATCTAGTATGAAAGTAGCAGCATTATATAGTGGTGGAAAAGACAGTACTTATGCATTACACTGGGGGTATCTTCAAGGACTAGATATTGAATGTCTAGTATCTATTTATCCAAGAGAATATTCTATGTTATTCCATTATCCAGGAATAGAAGCAACAGTTTATCAAGCGAAAGCAATGAATATCGATATTCTATATACTAATGCAGTAAATAATGAAGAGTATGCGTTGTATAGCTTATTGAAAGAGGCAAAAGAGAAATATAATATAAAGGGAGTTATTGCAGGCGCGTTACTTAGTGATTATCAGAGAATGAGACTAGCATTTATCACAGAAAAACTTGGATTATCTCTATATACACCATTATGGAGGATTGATCAAAGAAGCTACATGAAAGAGATAGTTAAAAACGGGATAAAATTTATCATAACATCTGTATCAAGCTATGGATTAAGCCATAAATACATAGGTAGAATAATCACATTAGAATTACTTAATGAAATTTTAGTCATAGCAAGTAAATATGGATTAAACCCAGCATTTGAAGGGGGAGAAGCTGAAACACTTGTGATCGATGCACCATTATTCAAACAAAAACTAATGATTAGAGGAAGAATTATAAAAAAGGGTCCATATGAGGCAAGATTAATAATAGATGAGATA
>CAZITZ010000175.1:0-2101 GCA_964542295.1 uncultured Desulfurococcaceae archaeon | reverse complement strand
CTCTAAAATATCAATATTCTTCTCTACATCTAATGTCCAGGTACGTTCACTCTGATTATAGAATCTATAAGGTATACCCCATTTCTTGACAGCAATAGTATCATAACTGAAAACCTCAGCTTCAACAATTAAGTTTAGTTGTTTTAAGATATGAAGTAACTTAGCTAAGTAGACTTGGTAAATACTTGGTATGGCCATTGATAATATTACAACATACTTATCAGGCTTAAAGCTATTTTCTTCATTAAAGAAGTCAAGAATTTCATGACCCCATCTAATAATATAAATCCATGGCTTATACTTAAAGAAACTAATTAATATGCTAGCCTTGTCTTTATCATTAGTTTTTAAAATGACTACATGAAACGAATCCATAAGCCTATTGGTGAAACCTGTTTTTAAGAAGACGCCCTTGATCAACTCTCTTTTATAAATGTGAAGATATAAATGTTTATTAAAGACTTTTAATGAAAAAGGAAAATCCCTTGCTAAAGAATATATAGTCTTAAATGCATCTTTTTCCAACTCTTTTAATATTATTAAATCAATTATGTCAAAAGGATCAGAATATTTGAAGCCACTCCAATATATCTTTCGCTCATTTAAGCCTGTTCTATATGCCATCTCATTAAGTTCCTTGACTATTGAATCCCAATTTACTCTAAAGAAGGGCCTAATAGGATCTCTTGAAAAAGTAGGCTGAGAACGCATTAAATTATATATTATATAGATCTTTTCTCTTCCTTGTATGAACTTTGTTTTTTTAATAAGATCTTTATAACCTTCTTTGATCATTTCTAATAGTATCCGTTTACTAGCAGGTATATAATACGATATGAGAGTGCCGACAGGGTTATGCGTTATAACGTAGAATTTAAGCCACATATTAAATGGTATGTCATCATGGTCTATTATTGTAGGCATGTATACCATAAACTCCATTAAACCTAAAGATAGTGAATTAATATCGATAGTGAATTTAAGGCCTAACTTTTTACATTTCTTAATAAATTGTTTTAAACGCTCCTCATTTAATCCAAGCTCTTTTGATAAGAGAGAGTAGTCTCCAGCAATTCTAACACTTCTAAGTCTATCTATTATTGGTCCAAGTTTGTATTTACCTATATTGTTAAGTAGATCTATGACTCTCTTATAGGAATTAACATAGTCATCTACCATTGATGTCAGCATTTCTTTAGAAATCATGTATATCATCCGTTACGACGGTTTTATGTCTTCTCTATTCCATCTTTACCTTTCTATTAATTATGTAGTCATTTAGCTATGTTTATATTTTCCACTACTACTTATATATCTCAACCATTTTATGTTATTTTGTAAAAGTATGGTGTGGAGATATATATGAGTATTACTCATAAGCTAGAGATCTTTAGAGGCCGAAGAGTAAAACTTTATGTTGAAGAACATTTACTTCCAAATGGTAATAAGGCTTTAAGGGAAGTAATTAGATTCCCTAATTCAGTAGTCATTCTTCCACTCATCACATTTGACAAAATAGTATTATTATATCAGTACAGACCAGCTATTAGAAAATGGATCTATGAATTGCCTGCAGGTATAATAGAGGGAAATGAAGATCCTGCTGAAACTGCTTCTAGAGAATTAATAGAAGAAACTGGTTATAAAGCGGGTACTCTTAAACAAGTGTTTAGCATGTACCTTGCTCCAGGATATAGTACTGAATATATGTATGCCTTTATAGCATATGACCTTAAAGAAGTAGGTGCTAAACCAGAGCCCTATGAAGTCATAAGAAGGGAGATTATCAGTATAGATAAGGCGTTAGAAATGATAAAGAACCATGAAATAATTGATGCTAAAACGATTGCCTTAATACTGTATTACGCGTATAATAGAAATAATATAATATCTACACTAAGAAAATAGATAATTAAGAACGATGTAGGTGTACACTATTTGAATACATTGCCACCAGAACTAGAAGAGCTTAAACATTTAATTAATTTATTTATTCATATAGAAGGCCCCAGTAGTTGGATAGTTAGAGGCCTTATTGAAAATGTGGATGAATATGTTCTTGACACAATTTCTCTTATACTTGATGAAAATCTCTCAGAAG
>CAZITZ010000174.1:0-2118 GCA_964542295.1 uncultured Desulfurococcaceae archaeon | reverse complement strand
ACCCTTAGTACTCCTTACCTCTACATTCTAAGCTACTAGATGCTTTATAACTTTACTCACTAATCTATGTTAACCGGGGTTAATATTTTATGGAGAAACAATTAATCCTTAGTTAGTATATAATATAGGAATGAGTATATAGTCATAGGCTATGGTGCATTGTGTCTTGGATCAATTAACGATTGCTGTAACAGCTGATGTGCATAGTCCAAGATACTTAGACCTGTATTCTAAAGCCCTTAAAGCATTGAATATGAAACCAGATCTATTTATATGGGCTGGTGATATGGTTAATAAGAATGATATAGGCTCGCTAAAGCCTGTTATAGATGTAACGTATAATGTACTTAGTGATGTAGAGATCATTGGCATATTTGGTAATGAGGAGTATAGAGGTTATGAGGATAGATATAAGAAGCTTTACTCGGGAATTAAATGGGTTAATGATGAATATATAATTCTTGAGAGGAAAGGCCTAAGAATAGGAATTATAGGTACTCGAGGAGCACTTGATAAACCGACTCCCTGGCAAGCAAAGAATATTCCAGGTATTGAAGAATATTATAGAAATCTACCATCAAAAATTAAAGATTTAGCTTTAAGCATACGGAATAAAGTTGATCAATTGATACTTGTATCTCATTATGGTGTTACATATAAGAATCTCTATGGGGAACCACGTAGAATATGGCCTTACCTAGCATCAAGGGCTATGGAGAAAATAATTGATCCAAGGCTGTTTAATATAGTGGTACATGGGCATGTACACAATAGTGTTTATGAGAAGATAATGATTAATAATGTTCCAGTATATAATGTAAGTTTGCCTGCGAGGAAAAAGATCATGTTAATAAAGATCAGTCTTGGAATACTTGGTTTTCTAAGATAAATATGTTTAGAGAACATGTTTATTTATAAAAGATAGTGATATAGTATATGTATCCATAGTAAGTAGTAGGTAATAGGCTGTAATGGTGATTATTTGGCTGCTGGAGTACCTATTGGTGTCGAAGGTATAAGGCTTAGGAGAGTACCTAAGGCAACGATACTATTAATAATTGTAAATGTTATCATATTCTTTATAATCAATGTCTCGCCATCAACATTAGTACCATATGCGCTAACGCCGGATGATGTCTATCAAGAATTAGGTGCTGTACCAATAGCTATTGTACGTGGTGAAAGGATATGGACATTATTTACTTCAATGTTCCTGCATGGAGACCTATATCATTTGATTGGTAATATGTTGTTCCTATACTTCTTTGGACTATATGTTGAGAACGCTATGGGTAGCGGGAGATACTTATTATTCTATATATTATCTGGTCTTGCTGCTCATTTATTCCATATATTGAGTATAATGGCTATTCCAAGGGAGTGGTTACTTACAAATTATGGTTATACACCATGGGTTGTTCCTGCCATTGGTGCATCCGGTGCTATAAGTGGTGTTATGGGCGCATATCTCATATATTATCCACGTTCAAGACTAACGCTAGTTTACTTCTTTGTGTTCCTACCACTATTCATACCCCTACCAGCGTGGATGTACATATTATTCTGGTTCATAACACAACTAGCACTGGGTCTATTAGTACTAGCAGGCTATACATATTCATCAATAGCATTCTGGGCCCACATAGGAGGCTTCATAGCCGGAGTGGCACTAGCCCAATACTTCCTAGACCCAAGGATAAGGAGATACATAAAATATAGATTACTACTTGAAGAACAAGGATTCATTATAGAACCTTATGAGTATGGCTAGACCCTTAGCCCCTCATAGACAGCAAGTTGCATTACAGCTGTAAGTAATGGTATATATTCTTCAAATCCAAGGCCGTGTTTTCTAAGTCTTAGATCTAATTGGAATAATATCTTACTTCCCTCCTTGGAAGCCATTAGCCCCTGTTCAAAGGCCTTTCTGACTTCTTCCTTAGCCCAATTTGGCAGTCTATTACCGACTATATCTAGATAGAGAGCTATAGCTGTATTATTTCCATCACGATATTTCCTATAGTACTCCATAGCCTTCTTGACGAGATCAAATAATACAGTTTCTCTAGAAGATGATGCTAGAAAGCCAGGCCATCTACTACCAAGTATACGGAATGC
>CAZITZ010000173.1:0-2205 GCA_964542295.1 uncultured Desulfurococcaceae archaeon | reverse complement strand
TATCCAGAGAAATGGTGTCGCCCACTAACACGAGAGTATGAGGAGATGAAGGAACTATAATGACATATCATAAGCTAAGCGTCCTATATATGTAGCTTTACGCATATCAAAATATTGCTTCCCCTATACTGTAAATTGTTAAACTATTTAATATATTAAGGAATTTCGAAAATCTATGTTTCTAACGAATATACATGCTAGGTATTTATTCGGTCTTAGCATATGTTATTTACCATTTCTTCTATATTTGGAAGAAGCTATGTTCTCTGGTAAAATTTAATAGTTCCGGTAAAATACTATATATTGGTGAATACATTGGCTGTGGTTAAGATGGATAAGCATGGACGTATCCTTATTCCCGCTAGTATTAGGAAAAAAATTAATTCCGATCTATTTATTATAGAGATCACCGGTAATGAGATAAGGCTTAAGCCTATGAAACCTACTAGGTTAACAAGCTATTTTGATCGTATAGTTGTTGATATAGAGGATTTTACTGATACACATAAGCTCAGAAAAGCATTAATGAAGAGCTGATACCACTATGAAATTTCTTGACTCTAGCGTATTTCTTCACGCTTATCTACGGCCCCGCAGAAAACTTAAACCCAGGGAAGAAGAGCTTAAGAAAAGAGCAAAGAAGATTATAGAAAGAATTGATTCTAGTGAAGAAGATGTATTAACAACTGTTATTCATGTAAGTGAGATAGTGAATATGATTGAGTCATGGCTTGGATTAAAAGAAAGTCTTAGCATACTGGCTAGGTTCTTATCATTAAGAAATATAAGTATTGTTGGAGTTAGTGAGAGTGATTATGAGGAGGCACTAACTATATCGATTCATTACAATATAAGTGTAAATGATGCCATAGCATATTTGAAGATGAAAGAAAATAATATCAATGAAATATATACATTTGATAAGCACTTCAAAAATCTACCAGGAATCAAAATATGCTGGGAATAACTATCAGTTATTACTAGTTCCAAGTGATTCTACGATCGTGTACCGATGCCTATAAGTAATTGAAGCTATATTTTACTTATTTCTTAATCTTGAACAGAATTCTTTTGTAAATTTAGGCTTACCCAATGTATAGCATGTTTTTATTAGACCTATTTCTCTAGAGAGTGTGAATACTATGGAGTCAACCGTATCCCATCCACTAAGCATTATAGTGCATATACGTGAGTGCCCATCCAATACATAATATTCATTCTTATACCTATAGATTAATGGTGGAATACTTGGTTCTTTAGAGGATCTTTCTATCACACGAACCATGGATTGTGTAGCATATAGGCTATGGATATATATTCTCTCCCTCCATACACGTGCAAGTAATCCATGTCTTTTCTCAAGAAAATGTATTATATTCACCATATGCCTTAATGTACGGTATGGTTCCCCAACGTTAACCGGGGGGTTAACAATGGCTATATCCCTAAGAGGTACCGAGACCCTCGGACTATATGCTAGAGCCTCTAGTAGGTATGCATCAACTAGTTCACGGAGCCATAGATAAACCCTTGCTCTATGATGCCCATCGAGTATGTATAGTTTACCATGTTTACCACGTATTACAATTATTGGTGCGTAGTATTTATCGAATAGAATAGACTTCAATACAAGCCCTAGCTTATCACTTTCAAGACTCGATTCTGTAGAATAGAGTATGTCTGGGCGAAGACTCTTCTTGCCAATGAATCTCACACTATACTGTCTAGACAATAATCTCTTGATCTCATAAAGCCTTCTCTCAACTATACGCTCCTCTATAAGCTTAAGCCTCTTTAAACTACTCGGCATAACTTTCCAGCATTAAGATTTCTATATTTCATGACTTATATACTAAATGTTATAGAATCCATGCGTACACTATAAGTAATGGGGGACAATCATTTTCCCTAATGCCATAATTCCATTGTATATCTTGGCAAAATAGTTAAATCACTTATAACCTAGTATAATCCTTATCTTCAAATATATTTAAGGCGATTACGTTATAATAATAAGATGGAGTAATACATGACTAAGAGTGATGAATATAATCATTTACTTAAAAGATCTATGGAGTTTTACGAGTCAGCATCTATCCTATTTAATCGTGGTTTCTATGGTCTTACAGCATTTTGTCTAGAGCAGGCACTACAATTATTCCTTAAGGCACAACTTCTAAAACTAGGAGTTGATTATCCGAGGAC
>CAZITZ010000172.1:0-2222 GCA_964542295.1 uncultured Desulfurococcaceae archaeon | reverse complement strand
GTGCCATATTCTCCAAAGAACTCAGTTATTGTCCTTGTCTCAATACCTCCTCCTAGTAAATCATCAAGATTCTTACTTCCAGTAGTGATCTTTTGTATATTCATACGTTCAAGTTTCACTTCTCGTGCTGTTTTAAACCTTATATCAAGTGCTTTCCTTGCTGCTCGCACAATCTTATTTGCTGTTGTAAGAGGGATTCCGGCGGCTTGACTAATCTCTTCAGGTCTAGATATAGCTATAGATTCTATTGTTGGAAAGCCAGCTTCTATCAGTTTATTAGCTATAGAAGCTGTTACACCAGGTAAGTCTGCTATGGATTTAGGTTTATTCCTAACCATATCTATCCCATCCATTATTCTAGTGTTTATAAAAGGGTCTTATAACCTATATTGTTCCAACTCAACCTTAATAAACACTATAGCGTGTATAGTATGGTTAGAGGTGCTATAAATTATGTTTACACTGTCAGTACATTTGACAAGCATTAACGCTGAGAGATTATCAGAAACCCTACCACCTCAAGTACAGTTCCAAATAAACCTACAAGTACCATCAGCTCCTCCGTTTCGAAGAGACGAAGCATTAATCATACCCTTCTCATTTACTATAGCCTCTTTACCACCAGTTGTACAGATAAGTCTTAAGGGCCAAGCAATATTCATGCCCCGTGACAAGGATGGCCGTAAACTACGTGACGAAATAATGTCTAAGAAGAAAATTCCGCAACAAGTAGTACAAGCAATATTTAATAACATTATAGCAGATGTAATAATCATTAGTAGATCGCTTGGTGTGCCTCCACCAGTACCCCCTATGAGGCTTCCTCAGCCTAAAAAGTCCCCGGAACAAAGGTATACCCCTGTACAATAAATAGTTGGAGGGCATGCTCGCATGAAGCTACTCTTAATTCATGCACGTAGATTTTGGTACCGTGTCACTGAAAAAGCATTAGAGGATCCCGAGCCCATAGATGATAATAAAGAGAAGGAATTCAGTAATGCCTTGGTTGTACTTACATCTATAGAGGAAAACGATGACTATAGTATAGCTGATCAGGCATCTATAGAAATTCTTGATGTAGCTAGTAAGGTCAAGCCTGACATTATAGTATTGTATCCTTATGCGCATCTATCAAACAGGCTTGCATCACCACCAAAAGCATTTGATACCATGAAGTATCTTGAGAGGAAACTTAAGGATAGCTCATCCATTAATATCTATAGAGCGCCTTTTGGATGGTATAAAGCTTTTCAACTCGAATGCCTAGGTCATCCATTAAGCGAGCTTTCAAAGAGTATTGAGAAGAAGAAAACAGGTGAAATAGTTAGGCAAGAGATCAAAAAAGAATATATAGTACTTACTCCAGAGGGGAAGATCTATAGACCAGAAGAGTTTGATTATACAGGCTATGATGAGTTGAGAATACTTGTTGAGAAGGAAGTTTTTGGAAAAGAACTACCTGGTGGAGTAAATAAAGTTAATCAGTATTGCCGTAAATTTGGATTTGAATGGGAACCATTTAGTGACCATGGACATATGAGATACGGGCCTCATGCAACAGCTATTATGGAAGCTGTTGGACAATATTCATGGATTGTTGCTCAGAGTCTTGGTATACCTATATTCAAGGTTATGGGTACAAATACATTTGATCTATCTAGAAAACCCGTTTTAGAACATGCTAAACTATTCGGAGATCGCCTCTACGAGTTAGAAGTGGAGGGTAGCCGTTATGTATTGAGATATGCAGCTTGTCATCAGCAGTTTGCCATGCTTCGTGACTGGGTTATTAGTTATCGTAATTTACCTATGGGCATGTTCGAGCTTGCTGATAGTTATCGTCTTGAGAAACGCGGTGAATTAAACATTTGTTTTCGCATGAGAAAGTTCTACATGCCCGACCTTCACATACTTACAAAGGATCTAGAGGAAGCTATTGAAGTTTCTAGGAAGGTTCAGGAAAAGATCTTTGAAGAGGTTAGGAAAGTTGGCAGAGAATATGTAGCTCTTTATAATATAACTCGCGACTTCTTCGAACAACACTTTGACGATATAATAGATTTTATCAGAAAAGAAGATAAGCCTGTATTAGTCGCTCTATTACCAGGAGGTATTTATTATTGGGTTTTGAATGTTGAATACCATATTATTGACAATCTTAAAAGACCCCGTGAAATAGCTACTTTCCAGATAGATATTGGTAATGGTGAACGCTTCGGTAT
>CAZITZ010000171.1:0-2226 GCA_964542295.1 uncultured Desulfurococcaceae archaeon | reverse complement strand
GCCCAGTGATAACCTCTACTCTCAATATATTGCGGGATACTTGCTGTATCCGCATCATCACCTGTTTCAATAACTAGATCTGCTCCAAATAATTGCGTCAGTAATAATCCTACGAATCTTAAGTGCTGGTTTTCAGCTGGAATGCCTAGGAAGTGGGGATCAGATATATGTGCTATTCTTAATTTCGTAAAGCCTTCAGCCGGCAATACCCATACACTTCTTGGTATCCAGTATCTCGTACCATTTTCAAGTTCAATGTATAGATCATATAATCCACTATCAACAGTCTCAGGAACCATTAGCAAGTAATCAGTCTTATTTTCTTCATTAACAGTCTCTGAAATACTATAGCCACTATTAATCCCTACAATCACAGTTGAATTTGGTATAAGAAATAATATAACAACAAATATAGATAGTAGATATCTCTTCAAAACAATATCACCCAGAGATACTACTCCTTTAATATTTGTTGTTATGGAATATATTAATATATATGACTATTTGATAGAACTATAAAATGGGGCCCCGCCTCCTCACATCCCCAGAGACCCCATGCTGGGATATGGATATGAAGGGGATCGGTCGGGCGGGGTACAATAGTGTTTAGTCTTGGAATAAACTAGTATATTGAGTAGTATATATACTCTATTGGAGCTGGATTAGGAGCTAGTTCCTTGACTTCTTTTCTCTTAATCTCAATATATCTTTCAAGAACTTCCTTCGAAAATACTGGTTTTAAGTACTCATGGTCGCTTTCAAGCTCATCTAAGGCTTCACTAAGGTTTCTTGGTAGTCTTTTTTCTTTAGGTATCTTCTTCAATGGTATTTCATAGACATTGCCTTGATAAGGATCTCCTGGATCTATATTCTTCTTAATACCGTCTATACCTGCGAGTAGAATCGCTGATGACGCCAAATAGGGATTAGCAAGGGAATCTGGGGGTCTATATTCTATTCTCATGGAATTAGGTTTAAACTTTATAGCCGGTATGCGTATAGCTGTACTGCGATTAGCTATGCCCCAGAGCAGGTATACGGGAGCCTCGTATCCAGGTACTAATCGTCGATAACTATTTACAGTGGGAGATACTATTGCTGATAAACTTCTTCCATGTTCTATAAGACCCCCTATAAAGTATCTTGCTAACTGACTAAGCCCATATTCATCATTTTCATCATGGAATAAATTCTTTCCATCTCTCCACAGACTAGAGTGTATATGCATTCCGTTGCCATTGTCTCTAGGTATAGGTTTGGGTAAAAATACTGCCTCCATTCCATAGTCTCTTGAAATTTTCCTAGCAATCATCTTGAAAGTCTGTATATAATCGCCGAGTTTAACTGGATCATATGTATTACTACTAACTTCCACCTGACCAGCAGTAGCTACCTCATGATGGTTTTTGACACAGTCATAGCCAAACTCCTCAATAGTTTTAACGACCTCCCTTCTTATTTCAGCAACAGTATCCATGGGCTCTTGAACGTGGTATGCAGCTTTAGTTTTAATACCATAGCCTCTTTCCCAAGGAGATTCTATTGACGATATATAGAGATGTTGTTCATTATCCCGGACAAGAACTTCTATATTATCAAATATGAAGAACTCTAGTTCTACTCCCATTTTAGGCTCATAGCCCAAACTTTTTATATAGCCTAATGTCTTCTCAGCAATGAATCTAGGATCATAAATAAGCCTTATACCACTAGGTAAATACACTTTAGATATAGCTCTATATACTCCATTATACCATGGAATCTCTTTAACTGTTTCCTTAATAGGTCTCAAAACTAGATCGCTATACTCTATTCCAGTAAATCCAATAACGCTTGAACCATCAAATAATGCAAGAACATCGTCTAGTCTCCTACCATCCCATTTAATTGCAGTAGAACGAAATACGCCAGCTAAATCCGTAAATTGAAGTAAGAGAAAACTTTTTCCCACTATCAATCCACCTCTAAAATATATTCTTTTTATTGCATAGGTATAATAAAAATATTAAGGTAGTAATTAGCCTTAAAAACTATTTAATTCATACATTATCCGTCATTTATGGAGAATTCCTTATATACTATATAGCTACAAGTATTTCACAAAACAATGTATATGTGGTGATAAATTGACAGATATAGTTTTCATGTTTGAAGTTCATCAGCCTTACCGCCTTGATCGAAGAGCTTATGAGAAATTGCTTGAAAAAGCTCTCCGCGGCAACTTAA
>CAZITZ010000170.1:0-2262 GCA_964542295.1 uncultured Desulfurococcaceae archaeon | reverse complement strand
TTATTTTTGAAACTATTACATGTAAATGAAATAAGGAGATCTCCTTTATTGAGTCTATTTACTGATTTAGGCTTTATTATAAGATTATTTTCATCTAGAACGAATACACTGTGGGTTCCAGTTACTTTTATTGACCCCCCTCCTTCATAGATAACCCTATATAATCTATCTACTTTGTGTCTCAATACATACTTTATCCGAGCCCATACAACCCTTCCATTCTTATCCATTGTAAGTACTTCATAGCCTGATATGAATTTTGGAATTCTCTCCTCTTCTTCTCTATAAAACTTATCAATAAATTCACCTATGTAAACTATTTCTGCCTCCTTACTCTTTGATCTACGTATCATTATCACTGTATCCCATGATACACTTTGCATGGCTTGGAATGCAATATTACCTTCGATACCACGGATCTCTCCAACTATTATATAGTTTGGCCTTTGTCTAAGAGCTGCTTTTAACAAGTCGAACATTGTTACACTACTTTCAGCTTTACCAGTATCTCTTGTTAATTCACGGACCCAGTTTGGATGAGGCAGTACAACTTCAGCTGTATCCTCGATTGTAACGATCTTGTAATTAGGTCTTATAAATGTCGATATTGCATTAAGTGTTGTTGTTTTACCGCTAGCTGTCTCTCCACATATAAAAGCTGACATACCTTCACTAAGCATCATCCACATATATGCTGCGATATACTCGTCGAAAGTACCCCATTTAATCAGCTGGATCACGCTTATAGGTATTTTGGCGACCCTTCTTATTGTAAAATTACTACCATGTAGACTAACATCATTACCATATACAATATTTATACGGCTTCCATCAGGTAGTGTTGCATCAACTACAGGCCGTGCTCTTGAAATAGGTTTCCCTATTTTCTCTCCTAGCTTTATAATAAACTCATCAAGATCTTCCTCGTTTTTGAAGCCTAGATTACTCTCCATTGAACCAAATATTTTATGTACTATGTATATGCTGCCTACTCCTCTGCAACTAATATCTTCAATATAGGGATCTCTAAGGAAAGGCTCTAGAATACCTACTCCTATCTTGTCTCTTATTAAATGATATTTTACATAATCTATGTCTCCCTTATAGACCAGTACATGAGAATTCCTTAACCTGATTTCATCATATTTTACGGGTTTTTCACTAACCTCTATAATCTCCTCAATTAATTCTAGAAGAAGCCTCTTTTTCTCCTCAGCTGATTCTGCAATGTGGTAGGGCTTTATTTTAGCTGCTAAAGCTTCCTCAAGTAGTCGAAATAATCTTGTTGAAGGCCTTGGCGGCTCAATCACTATATATCTACTATACCCTGTTTCAGTTCCTTCGGGAGGACTATATGCATGTATAAACACTCCTCCGCCTACTGGATATATAATGCTAAATGTTTTCCATGTCTTCATATCTCCAGTTAGTTTATCAACAACTAATGGTTCTTCACCTATTTCTTTCTTGATTTTTTCAATATAGTCAATGAGATACTGTGGCTTTTTTCCAAACTCCGGTAATTTTATCTTCTTAATCTTTCTCCTTACTCTACGTTTTCTTACTATTCTAAGTGAAAGATTTAGTCTTGCCAGCACATTACTCACCCTAGGCCTTAGCTAAAGCTATGGGTATAAGTTTAACTCCAAAAGCAGGGTCTACATCGAATGTAATGTTGGAATCAAATACGGTTGGAGCACCCTTTAATTTCACAATATTCATTATCTTAACAAAACGTCCACCAACAACAGCGTTCTTTAATTTAAAATATCCATCGCACATAGCTCGAATACGTGTAAGCAAGTCCTCCTTTATTGTTCCTGGATGAATAGTTGTTATAATGAGTTTACCCTTATCAACGATTTGCCGAGTAGTTGTGAAGAAATCCAATACTTCATTTGGCTGCGAATATGTTGCTAAATGGCTAAAACTGTCAATTACGAAAACATCATAGCGATCCATTTTTAATACCATATAGTTTGAAGTTATAGCAGGTAGTAATCGTGAAAATTCATGAGTCCATTTAATACCGGGTAATTGAGTCGTATAAACCGTTAATCTACCCATAATATAGTAGTCGAGTATAGGGAATCCTGCTTGTTCCATACGCTTTATATAACCCATTGTTGTAGACTCTGTAGTTACAACAATAACTTTTAAGGAAGACTTTAATGCTCCAAATATAAGTTGCTGAGTCACTACAGATTTTCCGGTACCATGGTCTCCTTCTATAACTATAAGTGATGGAAACGGTATTCCTCC
>CAZITZ010000169.1:0-2271 GCA_964542295.1 uncultured Desulfurococcaceae archaeon | reverse complement strand
TAAGCGAGGATCATCCACTATATCCTAAAAGTCTCTATGGAGCTACAAAATTAGCTGGCGAGGTACTTGTAAATAGTTATTCACTCAATTATGGTTTATCAACTATTTCTTTAAGATATTTCAACGTATATGGTCCTAGGATGAAATCGGGGCCTTATGCTGGAGTAATACATGTTTTCATACATAATGTAATACACAATAGGCCATTAACAATATATGGCGATGGACTACAGACGAGAGATTTTATATACGTAGAAGACGTAGCTGAGGCTAATTTACTAGCATTAGAGTCTGACGTTACTGGATCTTACAATATTGGTAGTGGAAGCAATATATCAATAAAGGACCTAGCATATAAGATCTTAAGGCTTATGGGGAGAGAGGATCTAGAAATAGTCTATGATAAGCCTAGAATAGGCGATATTAGATATAGTCTTGCAGATATTAATAAGGCTACTAAATTATTAGGTTGGAAGCCAAGGACAAGCTTTGAAGAAGGATTAAAAAGAACTATAAAATACTATGTTATGGGAAAAGGGTTTATGTAAAATTATCTCCCTCTCTTCTTAATCAATACTATAGATACTGAGACAATTATTATAACTAAAATTAGTGCTCCAATAATAATCATAGTATTATCTGAGACTGGTGATGTAGTTGGTGTTCCACTTGGCGTCGTAGTCGTAGGTGAAGTAGTCGTCGTTGGACTCGTCTCTGTAGGTGTCTCTGTAGTAGTTGTTAATAGGCTTCTCCATAGCTCAAGCATTTCAGTATCTGTATAGACCTTGGCTACATCTGGGTCTGTAGTTGGGGAATAGACGTACCATTTTGTAGAGTTCGTATAGAACAATACTGTATTCTGGATAACTTTATAGTTTACAATAGTAGCTCCATTATTTGCCATTAATACTATATAGTATGTCTTACCATTAATTTCGTACTTAAGTCTAATGGGTATATTTACTGGATCACCATGTATATCTGTCTTATTATTCAATATAATTGATGATGTTTCATTTAATTGTTTAACTACTATTTCACCAGTAACAGATATGGGATAATATTCATAGGTACCGTTTGGATAGAGAATCAAGACTATGTAATGATACTTACCCTTAACCACGTCAGTAGCATTATGTACAACAGCTGGCCAATCATATAATGGTGCTCCTGCACCACCTGTTATAATATATTCAACATGTCCTTTCTTTGCAACAGCATAACCATGCCAATGACCCTGTATTACTAGCTTTATATTTGATCTATTACTTATTATTACTTCAAGATCATGTTCTCTACCGTCTCCTAGTTCATTAATGTTATGTCTGACATATGGATATAATGGTCTATGGAAAACAAATATTATGGATCTATCAGTTGTATTTAAGACATAATATACTTGTTCAAGAAATCTATCCTTAGGATATCTATCGCTATTAACGACCGAGATCCTCCAACCAGGTATGTCATCAACGTAATAGTATTCTGGGCCAATAACATTTTTCCAATAACCTAGTTTCCTATAGTTTAAATCATGGTTTCCGAGAGCCATCCATGCATTCTCTAAGCCCCTTAACGACTCAGCGAATACATCCATTTGTTCTTCTTTACCTACACCAGTATGATCGCCTGTACCTATGACAGCTATGGGATTGATTACCTTGGTCTCATTAATAATATCGTAGTAAACTAGTGGAGGATATAGGTCCTGGACATTAGGAGGCCTATTATCTCCGAATACTATTATAGGATACCATGGAAGATTATCTGGTATGGGAACTCTGGATTCCTCAAATATATTCTCACCAATACCCACTGGAATACATATGATCATTATCATTAGAATTAATGTAGCTATTAACATATATCTCCTAAACATAATATCACATCTCCTGAACTATACATATTAAACCATTATAAATTAAATTAGATTGAAAATCCTTAATATAGATATCATTTAAGGAATTATATTATGCCAGGAATATATTTATCCTCATAAGTCTTTTCCCACCTATTTTCTCCATAGATTCTATAATTAATCCAATAGCTCTTTTACCACATAAAATCAATGGCGTAATGTCAGGATAAGATATAGCAGCTCCAAAATTGATGCTGCAGTTAGCCTAGCGGTTACTATATTTTCTTCAATGAGCCAATAAGTCTTCTCAATAACTTCATTGAAGCCAGGAATGATTTAATGCTTAATATAAGATAGCGCTCCCCATACAATAAACGCTATACCTAATAATAACAATAAGAACCCTGCAATTA
>CAZITZ010000168.1:1198-2287 GCA_964542295.1 uncultured Desulfurococcaceae archaeon | reverse complement strand
ATATAGATCCTTAGCTTGCCCTCAAGATTTAATGGACTACTTAATGCATTTAATAGCGACACATGTACTATATCTGGTCTTCCCCGTTTCTCACTATATTTCAGATCTTTCATTGCATGGTAGTGAATACTCTTATCTAAAAGTATGTCTCCAGGTCTTTTACCTCTCCTTCTTGCACTCTTTAATACTGCCGGGTGACCCCAGATCTCTTTGGGTACAAGCTCTAATGATGACTCTATTAATACCATGTATAGCATCTTACTATCCTCTCCATGGACTCTATATAGTCTATGCTAAAAGTTTTTCATATACATATTTGTATTCTAGGTTTTGGAGGGTATTTGTTTGGTTTCTAAGAGGAGGAGACGTTTAAGGGATCTTGCGATTCAGAGGATTAGAATATTATATAGATTAGCTAGTGATAGGGCTAGGCTAGGAGACTATGGTCTTTCTAGAAGATATATTGAGTTAATAATTAGGATTAGCCATAAAGCAAGAATTAAACTACCAATATATATTAGAAGGGGTTATTGCAGGAGATGTAAAGTAGCCCTCATACCAGGCGTAACAGCTAGGGTCCGACTACAAAGTGCAGGTAAAGGTTCACATGTGGTGGTTACATGTCTACTATGTGGATGGAAGAGGAGATATATAATCAAGGCTCACAGAGATGTAAGATAAAGGAGAAAAAAGTCCAGTCTAGATCAGATATTAATATAGGTAAAAAAGGTATTACAGGCTCAGTTGTTCGCGAGATCAAGCGTCGTTTGGAGGAAGAAGGTGTTGTTAAGATACGTGTTTTAAAATCAGCTTTAACTGTCTCTGGATTAGATAGAAGAGAATTTGCTAGGATGGTTGCTGAGAAAACCAGTGCATTACTTATTGAGGTCCGGGGTAGGACATTTATACTAGCAAAGCCCTTGGATAAAGGGAGGAAAGAGAAGGGTACAGTATATAAGAAGCATAAAATGTTTAAAACAAGTGATAGAAGGGGGTTGAGAAAGTAATGGTTACAGCACTAGAGGTTCCGGCTGATAAATTGATTGAGAGACTAGCATTATATCTAAAGAATCGTGTACCTGAGGTTAG
>CAZITZ010000168.1:0-1098 GCA_964542295.1 uncultured Desulfurococcaceae archaeon | reverse complement strand
GCATTTGAGATAATGAAGGAACTTGCAAGAGAAAACCCGGAACTAGCGAAGTACTTACCTCCTAGTCAAAGGCCAAAATAAGTGGAGGGGAGAGTATTTGACATATGAATATGATGAGGAATTAGAACTTTTGAAAAGAAAGAAGTTATTAGAATATCAAAGAAGACTTCAAGAAGAAGAAAGGCGTAGGCAGCTTGAGCTCCAAAAGGAAGCCTTATTGCGTAGAATACTTACTCCTGAAGCTCGTGCTAGACTTTCCAATTTAAAACTTGTTCGTCCAGATCTTGCTAGGATTATTGAGGAACAACTAATTGCCTTAGCCCAGACTGGACGAATTCGAATCCCAGTTACAGATCGTGAGCTTAAGCAATTATTGCTCCAGATTTATGAACAAACTCATCGTGAGACCCGTATACGTATTCGAGAGAAATAGTCTTCAGGTGACTATTTATGGCTCGTAATAAGCCTTTGGGTAAGAAGCTTCGTCTTGCAGCTGCCCAACATAGCAATAGGCCTATACCTATATGGGTAACTATTAAGACAAGATTAAGAGTTCGTAGAGGTTTTAGGCTTAGGCATTGGCGTAGAACTAAGCTTAAGGCCTAGAGGTGATGTTTAATGAGTAAGAAGGAAACTGGGGTAAAGAGAGTTTATACTATTCCCTTGTACCGTGTATACTGGGGTAGGAGGAGTAATAGGGCTAAGAGAGCTATTAAGTTCATAAAGAGATTTGTTCAGAGACATTTTAAGGAGGCTGAAAAAATAGTTATTGATAATGCCGTTAATAACTATGTATGGGGCCGCGGTATTGAGAAGCCCCCTAGGAGAATAAGAGTTATCATAGAGTATAGACCTGAGGATAAACTTGCCAAGGTATTACTTGCAAGGAAAGCCTAATTTTCCTCATACTATACTACATATTCTTGGATGAAATACCATGAATATTAATAAGTTAAGAGTATATGGGAATCCAAATATAGGAGTCTACATATTTGCCAATGACAAGATAGCCATTACTCCGCCTGGACTAAATGAAGATGAGAAAAAATTGATCATTGAAACACTTAACGTAGAACTTATTGAGACAAAAATTGCTGA
>CAZITZ010000167.1:0-2314 GCA_964542295.1 uncultured Desulfurococcaceae archaeon | reverse complement strand
TTTAAATGGATCATAATCCCATTTACTAGGATCTACTGGAACAGTGTCGAAATGCGCTAGTAACATAATGTATGGCTTTCCACTACCTATCGAACCATATACGCTATAATATCCATTTGATTCAATAATCTGAGATTCAATACCCCAATCTGATAGTATATCTCGAATATACTTTGCAATATCAATACCCGGCCTTATATTTCTAAGTGGATCGTTGACAGTTTTATATGATACTAGATTTGACAGGAGATCTATTATATTCATTTCATTACACCGAATATGTAATTCTATATCATACTTTACCATAAACCATTCAATATAAATGTTATATTCTTTGCCTACAAGAGTATTTCACTACATAAAACCAAGCTATGACAAGTATATACCATAGAGTTTAAGTATAAGATCTATGGTTTGGTATATTGAGGTGTTTTAATACGATTTAGTATGGTGGTTCTTATGAGTATGGTTATGAAAGTAGTGATTAGGCCTAATCATGTAAGAATAACTGGTATATCAACACACAATAAGGCACAAGCAATACTTCAGGATCTCAGGGATTTTATTGAGACAAAAAATAGGAATATAAATATAGGTTTTGAGGGATCGCCTGGCCCATTTGGTGAAGGGATATGTTTAAAGATAAGAATTTATGGGGAGCCATTAGATGAGTTGACTATAAAAACTTTGAAGAGATTCTTTGAGCTGAGAGGTGCTATAGTATCTATTAAAAACTAGGTCCACAATTAACTATGTTGTAATGAAAATATTTTGTTTAGGGAAAAATTAGATCTTCTTATAAATGTATTTTTCTAATAGATAGTCTATGAAGTGCTTAGGATTCATTTCTTCCCCGAAGGATCTCTTTAATAGATCTTTGGGTGCGAATGTTGAACCCCATCTATGTATCTTCTCTCTTAAATACCCCTTGATCTCTTTATAGTCATTATTTCTTATCTTCTCGTAGAAATCTGGTATGTCCTTCATTATATAATGCCTTATTTGCGCTGAAACTATATTGCCTATGGTATATGTTGGGAAATAGCCTATTTGCCCCATACTCCAATGTATGTCTTGCAAGACTCCCTCTCTATATGTTCTAGGCCTTAAACCAAGTAGTCTCTCAAACTCATTATTCCATAGCTCTGGTAATTCCTCGACTTTTATTTCACCAGCAATCAATAGCTTTTCGAGTTTGAATCGGAGAAGAATATGGAAGTTGTATGTAACCTCATCAGCATCAACTCTTATAAAGCCTGGCCTAACGGTATTAAAGTAGTAATAAATGTCTTCAGGATTATATTTCTTAATGAAATCAAGATACTTGGTTAAAATCGGGTATACTGCTTCTGTAAAGCTCATTGATCTACCAATAATGTTTTCCCAGAATCTACTCTGGCTTTCATGAATACCTAGGCTAGCTCCGCTAGCTAGTGGTGTAGCTATTAATCTTTCATCTATTTGTAAATGATATAGTGCATGTCCAAATTCATGGATTACACTATACATTGTCCTCTTAAAGTCTATTCCTTCATATCTTGTAGTAATTCTTACATCACGTATTCCTATACCAGTTGTAAACGGGTGTGTTGATACATCTAATCTAGCTCTTCTTCCAAGCGGGAAACCAAAGATCTTTAGTATCTCTATATTAACTTTCTCCATAGAATCCCTATCATACTTTACTTTCTCAAGCTCATGTTCTTTAGGAAATAATTCCTCAGATACTATTTTGTCTAGTACTTTACGTATACCAGGTTCAAGAACCGAAAACATTTGATCAACATCTCTAGTCAATAAACCCTCCTCATATAGATCTAGAAGAGCATCATATGGATGCTCTACATAGCCTAGGTATTCAGCGGCTTCACGGCCTAGTTTAACAAGTTTCTCTAAATAGGGTTTAAACATGTTGAAATCATCTTTTTCTCTAGCTTGTCTCCAAACTACTCTTGCTTCTTCACTTGTCCTAGCAAATTCATATACTAACCTGGGCGGTAAAGCCTTAGCTATCCGAATATGCCTCTTGAGAACGCGTACAACTCCTCTTTCATAATCATTGAGATCCTCGATCTTATCAGCTTTATCAACTAGATTAACTATTTCCGGACTAAGAAGGATCTTTTGCTGTAAAACACTTATTTCACCAGCAGCTATACCGCGCTCCATAGCACCTTCAGGAGGCATATTAGTCTCTGTATCCCATCCCATAAGAGACTGAGCATGGCCTAAAGCCCATAGAATACGAGTCTTTTCAATTAATTGTTTAATAACAGGGTTTTCAAAGACCATATCATAATACCCCTCAATAACT
>CAZITZ010000166.1:0-2330 GCA_964542295.1 uncultured Desulfurococcaceae archaeon | reverse complement strand
GCGTAGGGAATAGATATTTTTAATAATAAATCTATAAATCCATAGGGGTGGAACTTTTTGAAACTATATGAATATGAAGCTAAGGAGATAGCTCGTAAATATGGGCTCCCAGTACCAGATGGATATCCTGCATCGACTCCGGAAGAAGCTTTTGGGATTGCTAAGAAGCTTAACTGTGAAGTAGCTATTAAGTCCCAGGTACTTGTTGGTAGGAGAGGTCTTGCTGGTGGTATAAAGTTTGCTAAGACACCTGAGGAAGCTCGTGAAATAGCTGCTAAGCTTCTCGGCTCATTAATCCGTGGCGTTCCTGTTGAGAAGGTGCTTGTTGAGAGAAAGGCGTGCATTAGCCATGAATACTACTTATCTCTTACTGTTGATCGTTCTACGAGATCCATTGCATTATTAGCATCTACATTGGGTGGAGTTGAAATAGAGGAACTTGTTAAGGAGCATCCAGAAGCTCTTATGAGGATAAATATTGATCCGTCAATAGGTGTTAAGCCTTACATGGCTAGATGGATTGCTGAATTCTTTGGATTAGGCAAGGATTTCTGGGGCAAACTTCGGAACTTTATTGATTCTATGTGGAGGATTATGAAGGATCTTGATGCAGAACTCGTAGAGTTTAATCCACTAGTATTGACATGCGATAATGATCTCCTTGCTGTCGATGCTAAGATAATAGTTGATGATAATTCGCTATATAGACATAAAGAGTTTCTTGAGAAAGCCTTTAGAGAATACAGTGAACTAGAGGCTATTGCTAAACAACATGGTTTCTCCTATGTAGAGCTTGGAGGAAATATTGGCATTCTTTGTAATGGAGCAGGGCTTACAATGGCTACAATGGATCTTGTTAAGTTATTTGGTGGCGATCCGGCTAATTTCCTTGATATAGGAGGCGGTGCACGTAGAGAACGCGTTAAAGAAGCTGTGAAAATATTATTAAAGCATCCAAAGGTCAAGGTATTATTGGTAAACATATTCGGTGGTATAACTAGATGTGATGAAGTTGCTGCAGGCATTGTTGAAGCATTAAAGGAGATAGGATCTACCAAGCCTATAGTTGTCCGGCTTCTTGGTACTAATGAAGAAGAAGGTAGGAGTATTCTTGAAGAGAATAAAATACCTATGTATAATGAATTAAAAGAAGCTGTTCTTAAAGCTGTAGAACTCTCGAAGGGGTGATTATGTATGGCCATAATAATTGATAAGAATACACGTCTCCTTGTACAAGGTATAACTGGTAAGGAAGGAAGTTTCCATACAAAGCTTATGCTAGAATATGGTACAAAAGTTGTAGCGGGCGTAACTCCAGGTAAGGAAGGACAGCAAGTACACGGTGTACCTGTTTACAATACTGTTAAGAAAGCTCTAGAGAAACATCCAGAAATTAACACTAGTATAATATTTGTACCAGCTCGTTTTACAATGGATGCTGTCTATGAAGCTATTGATGCTGGGATAGAAAGGATCATTGTCATAACCGAGGGTGTGCCACTCTGGGATGAGCTAATGTTTGTAACTTATGCTCGTAGGAATGGAGTAATTATTGTTGGGCCTAATACTCCTGGAGTAATATCACCAGGTAAAGCTAAAGTTGGCATCATGCCAGGACATGTATTTAAGGAAGGATCTATTGGGGTTGTTTCCCGTAGTGGTACATTAACCTATGAAATATCGCGTGAAATTGTTAGAGTAGGTTTTGGTGAATCAACTGTAATAGGTATAGGGGGAGATCCTGTTACTGGGCTGGACTTTATAGATGTATATAAGATGTTTCTAGAAGATCCTGAAACAAGTGCTATTGTTATTATTGGAGAAATTGGTGGCGATGCAGAAGAGAGATTAGCACATTACATTAGAAAACATGGTTTGGAAAAACCAGTTATAGCTTATGTTGCTGGCATGACCGCGCCTCCCGGTAAACGCATGGGTCATGCTGGTGCGATAATATCCATGGGTATGGGTGATTGGGCCTCTAAGAAAAGGGCATTTGAAGATGTTGGAGTACCAGTTGCAAGAACTCCATGGGAAATAGGTGAAATACTAAGAAAATACCTTGCTAAGTAGATGGGATAACCTATTTTATCTACATCCAATAAAATATTTTATGAAAATATGTAAAGGGCTAAATTCATTGTAAGGTGTATAACCGTGTCTGCATTAGTGAAAGAATATGAATCATTCTCGGCATTGCTTAAGGCAATCGATGAACAATTAAATAATTTAAGACAGCAATTAGCTAACTACTTAAGGAGATTAGAGGATGTAAGAGCTAAAGCTGAACAAGAGAAGAAGTTTAAAGAATTCCTAAAGACATTAACTGG
>CAZITZ010000165.1:0-2350 GCA_964542295.1 uncultured Desulfurococcaceae archaeon | reverse complement strand
ATCTTCGAGACAAACTCTAGATGAAATACTTGGCTTAGTGACTGTTATAAGAAGGATTATGAAGCATTAATTATGCCAGTGTCTATGATAATCCTATTCTTTCCAATAATCTCCTTATATATTCTCTTGTATACATACCAAGTGGTTCTCCATGGGTCTTCTCTGTCAATCTACAATATGAGCATTTAATACTGCTTGAAATTAAACCACATATACTGCATTTCATAAATTTCTTCTCGTATAACTTAGGATATTTATCAATATTTCTAAGAAATGATCTAATGAAGCTATATTTTATCCCAGGAAATTTTTCTTCAAGAATATAAATATGATTTTTAAGAACATTATTTAAAGTACTAGTTCTGGCTTCTGGGCATTCTTCCTTAACGAATTCAACCTTATTTATTAATATGTATAAGAGTGTTTCTCTTTCAAATACTTCATATAAAGGACGGATCTTTGTAGCTGCGATTTCATCGATATTATCAATACGTGGCACTAGCTTAGTGATTCCATCTAAATTTTGCTGGAGAAACTCCTTCAGTATGAATGTTATAATATCGTCGAGATTATGACCAGTTGCAATAGCATCTGCCTTCATCTCTATGGCTACTGCGTTCATGATGTATCGTTTAACAATGCCGCATACACTACATGAAGGTCTTCCAGACTTCTTAGCTAATTCAGGTATACCCATTCCAAGAAGATCCTTTATTTCAACTATAATTAATGGGAGATCCACTTTTTGAACTACTTTTTTCACTATTTCTCTACTAATTGCGCTGTATTTTCCAATTCCTAGATCTATATGTAGCACGTATGGTTTAAAATGGATCTCTTTACTCAGTTTGCTAAGGATCGTTAATAATGCAATACTATCCTTTCCACCAGATACAGCTAATAATATTTTTGATCCTTTCTTTATCAATCTGTATCTCCTTATACTACGTCTAACTTTTTCTTCGATGAATTCAGTATAATGTTTACTACATAGGTATTTTCTTGCATATTCTATCTTTTCAATAGCCTTTCTTCCACAAATACTGCATTTAGCCACCTGATGCCACCCTATAAACCTCTATTTCTTCTCCATCAAATAATTCATCATCCCTTGCAATAACCTCGCCTTTTCTCATAACTACATAAGCACTCAAACTTGTGCCCTCGGTTTTTGCCAAGAACTCAAGTATCTTCAGCACCTTTACTTTACTTCCTCTTAATTCATACCTTATCACTTTATTATCTGGGATAATTATGATCTTTATGGCCATATATGCATCACCATATTATTAAGTTCGAGATAATCAGAGACTATATTATCTTTTATCAATTATTTCTTTAATTAATTAAAATGTGATTAAGAGGTAGCCATTCTTAATGTTTAAAGTTTTTAAAGGCGTATAAGCCTTTGTTTTAAGCTAAAAAGTTATAATCCGCTAATCTAGATATATGCATCACTAGGTGGTTAATGGGATGTCTAGAAGGAGAGTAGCGATTAGAGATAAGTGGAAGCTTAAAAAATGGTATCAGGTAATAGCGCCTCCAGTATTTGGAGGAGCATTATTAGGTACTACCCCCGCCGATGATCCGTTAAAACTTATTGGTAGGGTTATGGAGGTAACATTATACGATATAACAGGCGATCTAACTCAAGTTCATGTAAGACTATATTTCCAGGTAATAGATGTCCAAGACACTAAGGCTATAACTAGGTTTAAAGGACATGAGCTATCAAGAGATTACATGAGGAGTTTAATTAGGCGTAAAAGCAGTAAGATACAAGGTATATTCGATGTAGTTACAAAAGATGGTTATAAACTCAGGATAACAGCAGTAACATTAACAAGCTATCGTTGTAAGACGAGTCAAAAAAGAGCAATACGGAAAGTAATGAGAGACATAATATCTAGTCAAGTGCCTCAAATGACATTTGATGAAGTAATTCAGGCAATGATCTTTGGTAAATTCTCTCAAGAAATAGCTGAAGCAGCAAGAAAGATCTATCCAATCAGAAAAGTAGAGATTTATAAGTCTAAGTTATTAGCAATTCCATCACCAGAAGGACCTAAGCCAGCAACTGTTATATCTCCATTGATGTTTAAGAGATAAAGTTCTTTCTAAGGACTACTCTCTTTGTGTATTCAATTTATAGTTCTTAAGCATACTATTATTATTTGAAGAGTAGCTAAGATTATCCTAGATACTACATTAAAAATATGTATTCATGGATGCTAAGGGTTTAGGGCTATGGTTGATAAATACGATATACTCATTAAGACAAGCCTTAGTTTTGAAAGAATTGTCGCATCACGTATTATGGAGATTGATGATGAGGCTAAGGTATTTCCAT
>CAZITZ010000164.1:0-2432 GCA_964542295.1 uncultured Desulfurococcaceae archaeon | reverse complement strand
GAGGCCTTATCAAGAGATCGTTATTAAGTAGTGCTAGAGCACATAAGTTTATGGGTTTTCACCATGTATTTAATGATGAATATAATCGTGCATACAATAACTTTGTAGAAAGTTATCATATATATACTAGTCTACTCAACAGACTTTATAGGCATTTGACACTTAAACCAAGAATCAATTTCTACTTATTAGGGGAGGCCCTAAAGGGGGTTCTTGACACCAAGGCTTTCATAGAATTGATTGATGCATTGAAAATTATTGAAGAATCAATAATACTCGCACCATCGATAATTGATAAACTAATAGACAAGGCTATGAATACTGGCCATTATCTTATAGAAGCTAGTAGAGAAATAGAATATAAACTAGTCTCTGATTTAATAAGCACTCTATATACACTTAAAGAGAGATCAGGAGTTAAGGATTTAGAACATAAAATAATCTTAATTGAGCAAGAGTTAAAGACTATACAAGAAGTCTATATAGGAAGCGGTAAAGAACCTAGAAAGGAATCAATAGCTAGAATACTCGTTGCTATATTAACAAGGATTAAGTATGGTCTAGAAACAATAACACACTACTTAGAAGAAATATAAAGGAATGTACGTCCCGGTACGCACACAGGGTTCATCCAATTCCCGGCTACGGGTATGTCCCCAGTGCGAGGAGGTACCGGGACATCTAGTTAATATGTTTAGAAAAATCTTTATTTAGGATTGCTAATCTATTACTCAATACTCATTATAATGGCTGTATATTCACTAGCAAGATCTATTACAAGTACTAATAATATGCTTACTTTTACTATTTCTGTATATGCTTCTATAATTATATATAAGGGATCTTTACGAAATAACTTAGTGATCCCAAATTATTTTTATCATTTGTCAATACGGGTTTAGAATATATAAGATATTATTGAAAAGGAGTATATAAAATAATATTATATTTTTTCAATTTTCCCAAGCATTTAATATTTGCGATCAGATACTTCTTTAACATCTCCTAAGGGCGATATATGTGATAATGAACATTATAGTGTCAATATATCAGAGACTTGGTGGAGGCATGAGAATTAGGCAAGCAATTAATGAGAGTAATTACTAGAACCGCATGTCATATATAATTATGAGTGATTAACTTAGGGGACAATGATTAAGTTACGCATGACTGAAAAATGATGATGCCCACCTCGGTGAATCCATTATTATCATAGAAGGTTGTATTATAGAAAGTTGAAGACGGCTCGGTACGCGGCCTCTTAGCCGCATCTATTTTCCTCGGCCTATCCAATGGCATTGGGGAAGGTTCCTCATAGCCCAATTATTCTCTATTTCTTATACCGGATTTATTTCTTTTTTAGAAGGCATATGGTCATTCCTATCATATTATGTCTATGTGGGTATGTTCTTATGCATTTTCCTAATTCTCTATTTTCTACTATATTCCTATAACTTATAATTCCATTACTCCATTCAAATAGTTTCTTAGAGGGTTCTACTAATTTTATATCTTCATATCTTTCAATGATCTTTGATACCACATATTCATTTTCTTCTGGAGCAATGCTACATGTTGTATATATTAATAAACCATCGTTGTCTAGCAACTCAATACCTGCCTTTAATAATTCTATTTCCCTGGCAACGATCCTTGCTAGATCCCTTTGGCTAGTCTTCTTTTTTCTAGATGGATCAAGCATTATAGTGCCCTCAGCACTACATGGTACATCTAATAATATCTTCTTAAACTTCTTATTGACTAGTCTCGGTAGTTTCCTGAGATCACTCCATGTAATAATGATATTTTTAAAACCCATACGTAGTACATGTCCTATGAGTGCTTTAATCCTGTATAGAACTAGGTCATTGGCTATGACTAGTCCCTTACCATGCATTAATTGTGCAATATGGGTTGCCTTACCACCTGGAGCGGCACATCCATCCAATACCTCTGTTTCCTCACCATATTCAATCAATAATAGTGAGGGAATCAAGGGGGCTGCATCACGATGTACGTAGTAGTAGCCTTTTAAATATTCATGAGTTGCACCCATACTTGGTCTTTGCGGCTGCTTAATTACACGATATCCATGGATACTCCATGGAATATATTCTAGTTCAAATCCCAGCTTTTCAAGTCTATTAATAAGCCATTTACAATTTACAAGTAGATCATTACATCTAATAACCGGCTTTACTTTTCTCTCAAATGAATTAAGTAATTCAATTGTTTCATTATAGCCAAATAACTCGAGATATCGTTCTACCATGTATGGTAGATAGCCATACTTTTTAGCAAGTTTATATGCATCTGAAGACATTTTAGTAATCTTTATTTCATTATAGATCTTTTTCCAATTAATTTTCAGAAACACCACCTTCAATAAAAACATCATAGTCAATATAATTCTTTATCGATAATAACTTATC
>CAZITZ010000163.1:0-2468 GCA_964542295.1 uncultured Desulfurococcaceae archaeon | reverse complement strand
AAGTACTAGCGTATACGTTGACCTTTAGAGTTTGGCTCCACATTGCTATAGCTGAAGCTGATAGCAGTACTAGAGCAGCAATTATTATTACTATAGTTATACTTTTTTTCAACTTATGTTACACCTATATATTATATGTTACGAGATTGGGTCTTACCCAGAACGTTATTAAAAAACGCTTATTCATATTTAGCCTTTATATAGTTTTTATGGGCCGTTAACTTCGTTCCACTGTGCAAACGTTAATTCTAAGTCGAATGAATATGTTGATGTTTCATTTGCTTCTTGAGTGACTATTATTTCAAGTATATATGTTGTGTTTTCTCCTTCATGCATCTGTGTATCTTCTGGTTTGTATAGTGTTATGTTTAATGCTTCCTCATCTGCTGTTGATAAGTTTGACCATGAATATGATAGTAATTTTACAGGTATTGTACCAATATTGTCTACAACTAAAGTTATATTTACTGCATAGCCTGGATAGGCATTTACAATGGTCACGTTAAGTTTTATAGGATTACCACCATCTTCTTTCTCTACACTTACTATACACTCAGCTACATCCTTACCTTCAGTATTATTAAAACCTGGAGCTTGAGGATCTTCGCCTGTATCTGTACAGTTCCAGTCACTCCATTTAACCTTTACTTCACCAGTATTAACGTAGGCGTTTAACTTTAATGTCTCACTCCACATTGCTAGCGCTGCACCGAATCCAATCAATAGTATTGATACTAATGCTATGGCAAATATTTTACCTAAAGCGTACATCTTATACACCTTATGAAATAGGATAGTTTAGAGTATATAAGAAGATAAGGCATCTAATATATGGATAAAGTGTATATATAAAAGATATGTATTTAATTTATCTAGTTAATATACCATTGTTCATCTACAACTATAAACATGTAGCGATTGTAATCAATATTTGCTCTATCAAGTATATTCCTAAATCTTGGAATAACGTGATCTAAGCTATGACTTATAACGAATATACATTTAAGACTAGTGTCTATAAGTACTAGTAAGCCCTTGCCAAGTACATTAACTACATCTTCTTTATTCATATTTGAGCTTAAGCTAAGTACAACATAAGAGCCTATATCACTTTCCATAATATCTATTGTATATTCAAGATCAGATTCCCCATATACACGTTTTCCATACTCTATTGAACTGTCTTCACTAAATTTCAGCTTACTTCTAACGATCTCTGACATAGCCTTATTTGTAAATATTTTTGCTCTGATAAGTGATTTATTATCAAGTATTTCCCTAACATTGGTTAAAAGAGACAATAGTTTATAACCATATGTCGTCAAAGTATAATGAGATCTCCCATCAACTCTTTTAACATTGATGGCTCCAATACCAACAAGTTCATCAATAAATTTCTTAAGCGATCTTGAATTTAGATTAGCAGCATACAATACATGAGTTTTACCTGCAATTCCTTCACGTTCAATAAAGTCAAGAATGGCCCACATAATATCTATTTTCGACCTATGGCCGAGCCTTTTAGACATTTAACTAACCCAATTCAAACTATAGCAGTTGCCTCATATGTATGTTTGATACCTATTAAACCTATTGTATAAGTTATACATATTATCAAGAAGATATTTAATCTATAAATAAAATGTTTAAAAGATTAAAAAATCAAAAACATTATAAACTGTGAACAACCATCCTTATAAATCCCTATCAATAAATAAACAATATCGGAGCCGGGGTGCCCGAGCGGTCTAAGGGGCCGGCCTGGAGAGCCGGTGGGTCATGGCGGCCCGCGCGGGTTCAAATCCCGCCCCCGGCGTTTTGTAATTTTAATATATTCTTCGAAGAATTAGGCTTAAGCAATTATAATTTACTAGATATTTCAGGGAAAGTATAGTATATAATTTTGTTAAAAAATAATTTAGGCTTCTTCTTTCTTCTTTAAACCTGATAGAAAGTCTATTAGCAACATTAAGTTGAGGATCAAGCTTATTCCAATTATTATTCCAACTACTGTACCCGTTGCTACATTCTTAGCTAGTGTTGGCGGTATAACGACTATTTCATACCATATAAGAGCAATTGTAACAGTTATCCATAGGAATGCTGCTGGAGCAAGCGTCAGTATCCTACCTAGTGATGGGGCTTTCTGGATCTTAATAGCCCATAACGATATAGTCATTAGGGCTAGCGATGCTAATAACTGGTTCATGCCGGCAAAGGCTGGCCATAAAATCTTCCACGCTGCTCCCCATGCAAGTGGTATGGCTAGTGCCACTATTATTATTGAGGCTATCCATCTATTTGCTAACACTTTATACGCGGATGGGGCTCTATCCTTTAATGGAGACATTAGTTCTTGCCAAGCAAATCTGCCAAGCCTTGTAGCAGTATCAAGAGATGTTAATGCGAAGCCTGTAATCCATAATGCTGAGAAGACAGCCATAGCCTCGAATGGTAAATTGAACACC
>CAZITZ010000162.1:0-2480 GCA_964542295.1 uncultured Desulfurococcaceae archaeon | reverse complement strand
GTCAAGAAACTAATATTCCCTGCTGAAGCCATGAACCCGAACTGGTGGGTTATAGCTATATTGCTGCCAATAGTAGTCTTTGTAATAACAGCTATTGGTGCAACGATAATTGAGGAAAGCACTGCTAAGGGATTAAAGGCCGCGGTAGTCGCTACCATTGTATCAGGTATTGTATGGATACTATGGTGTTACGCAAGGCTTGTAGTAGACCCAGACTTTGCTGCTTGGTGGTATGAGCTACTAATATCATTCCCATTAGCAGTACTGGTTACCGTTATTGTAAGCTATGTATCAACGCCATTAGATAAGGAATTCGTAGAAAAGACATTTAAGTACATGACATCACCAGCTCCAAGCGAACAAGCCGAAGCCGGAGCTGCTGCAGCTGAGAGTGCACCTGCTACAAAGATGTTGATTGCTAGTGAATTCGATGTTGTCAAGGCCTTCATTAAAACAAGGATTCCGGGGATCCTTAAACACACGTAAATTATTGTAGAGACAAGATAATATATCAATATTTTTTATAAACTCCCGTCCCATATCCTATCTTAGCATCTAAATTAGAGGGTTGGATTTTTGGCTAAAACAATTACAGTTATAATTCCACTGGTTAAGATTAATGAGCCATTTATCCTTGGAAGAGTTTATTATCCATATATGTTCTACCATGTTGAAGTATTGATTAAGGGGATTCTTAAAGAACCTAAGAAGGTTAAGGGATATGTAGCAATAGATCTTGTACGTGGACTAACTTTTATGGCAGATTCTATGCCTAAAACGTATAAGGTTAGTGTTGATGAGAAATACATTGTTCCTCCAAAAATCACTATAGAACATAGTGAACATCTTGCTAAAAAGAAAATGGTCTATGTAGCTATGAGGAGATTTAAGGCAATATTTCCTGCAACAATCAATATATTGTCTAAAAAACTTGCATATAAACAATTTATAATTGCCAAGAGGGAAAATAAAGTAGTCATAATAGATACCGTTACAGGAGAATACGAGGAGCTAAAGTAGATTTGATGTGATGCTTAATGCTTAAGATAAAGGCTTTAGCAATAGGTACATTAATTTCTTCCATAACAGCATTTATTTCATGGTATCCACTTATTGCAATACTCTTCCTTACAAACGATATATGGTATATCGTGCCAATGTTCATAATATCTTCATTGATCTCTTCAATACTTACATTACTACTACACAACTACATTGTAAAGGCTCATATAATAAATACCGTCCTCGCCGCGGCATCTATAATACTATATATTGTAACGTTATTCTTTAACCAGATCTATTTATGGATAATATTACTTGGACTACTTGTTTCTCTATCAGGATACTTAGGAAGAGCATATAATACTATTATAAGTTCATCATATGGTTTTCCTAAATCATTAAAGTCGAAGATTCTAGATAAAATCGTATCTAGATCCTGGATTTTCGGATCCGTAGGTTGTTTACTAATGACTTTACTGGCCATAAGTATTGGTATGGCATATACTATAGGCATACTAGTAATTCTCTCAACTATATCATTAGCTTCTTCATTATTGTTTAGGCCTTATGTTAGTGGAGAAAAGATTGTTGAAACAGAAAATATAGAGCATATTGAACTATATAGAGTATTACTTGTCTATACAGCAATGGTAGTATTTGGCTTAAACATACTATATCCATACATGCCTGCTTTCTTAGCCTTAGAATTGAATAAGACTCTTCTAGAAATAGGTATATTCTATGCATCAATTATTGTTCTCTCAAGATTTCTTTCATCATTAGCACAGTTAATTGTAGCTTTAAAGGGGCCAGTAATTTCTTTCTTTATTAGAAGCCTCATTTCAGCGTTAATGCTCTTAACTGCTTCAGCATCGGAACAATCTTTATTCACAATAGTTTGTCTAGGAGCAGTTCTAGTTATTTCACCATTCCATAGTATAGCCTATAGTATATTCGCTAAAACTCTAGGTGTTAAGAAGGTAGTACGGGCAGAAATACTGTATACAGTCATAACCATGTTAACTGTCTACATAGGGTATAGGCTATGGAGTATAGATTATAGATTATTATTGATAGTACCTTCATTTATATTATTCTTTACAATATCTTTTATAGGTCGTTTAAAGAAATATGAGAAAATGGTATTAGAAGAAGTCACTAAGTAAATGGTATGCCTGGTGATCAATGCAAAAATATATTTTCCAGATGGAGAGGAAGCTGGTACGGTTATCGACTTAATATTTAAGAGTGATGGGAAGATAGTTGCTCTTATTGCATCTAAAATGATTATTCCCCTATTTAGAATGGGATTGATCAATATAGTTTTACCATACAATATGGTTCGTAAGATTAGGGGCAAATACCATGTCCTACTTCCAAAAAGCCTATTGTTTGATAAAAGACTATTATCTACGTATCTTGACCCTAAAATTGTAGTATCTGCTTTTAGATACAAATTGAAGAGGATAATGATCGTT
>CAZITZ010000161.1:0-2485 GCA_964542295.1 uncultured Desulfurococcaceae archaeon | reverse complement strand
TATCAAGTACTACCATTATCTATGAAGCCATCTAGGGGTAGAGGTGGTGAGAAACTAGTTAAGGTAGGGAAATGGCTTTGGTGTGATCTAGATTATAAGAAAGAGATCTTTACAATTGAATTACCCGATGAACTTAGAGAAGATGCTTTAAAGAATGGCTATGCATATATTGAGGGGGAAGACCATAGTTTGTATGGTGTTTATAGGAAGGAGAGATCTAAGAGTATGTGGATCCTCATTAATAGGCCTTCACTAAAACATGTATTAGAAGAAGTTAAGGAGGCCCTAGGCTTTGAACCATCAATCATAGTTGATTCAGGAAATGGTTATCACCTATACTTTAAACTCTCTATGGAAATAGATGCCATGGATCTAAAGGAGATTGAGACATATATCGTCAATAAGTTAAATGGTGATCCCCAGACAAAGGATTTAGCTAGAATACTCCGGATACCTGGGACAGTAAATCCTAGAAATAATAGAATGGCTAGGGTAATCTATAGATCAAATACTGTTATTAAGCCTAATGAAATATTTCCTAGTGATTTGCTTTAGCGAGTTACTATATACTATTAATACTGTAAATAGTGGATAAGTAAGGTCTCTAGGTAAATGCTTAGGTAATTGCTTATATATTTAAATAATTTATTGAAAATATAAGGTGTTTATAATTAATTTTTAATGAAACTAATTAAAGATGTGATAATCAGTAATACGCTCATATGTTTTAATAACATTTTAGATGATTATTTGAAAGATTTACTTATTTATTGCTAAAAGTATTTTAATAAACGACATGTATAGTTATACTTGGTCAATTATTTAATGACCATAGGGACTAGTTCGTTATGAGGTGAATACTTGGATAATATTACAGTAATAATACCGACATTGAATGAGGCTAAGGCTATTGGTAGTGTGATAGATGAGGTTCTAGAGGCTGGTATTCCTCATAAAAACATTATTGTTGTTGATGGAGGTAGTACTGATGGAACTGTAGAGATTGCAAGGTCTAAGGGTGTTCAAGTAATTTTTCAAGAGGGAACTGGTAAGTCTCTTGCTATAAAGACTGGCTTAAAGTATGTTAAGACATCCTATGTAGTTGTTATGGATGGTGACTATACTTATCCTGCGAAACATATTCTAGACTTGTATGCAAAGATTCTCGAAGGACATGATCTGGTAATTGGTGCGAGGAAGTGTGAAAAAGGTACACAATGTACAATTTATAGATTTGGTAATTGGGTATTAACTAAATCCTTCAATCTACTATTTGGTACAAGGATAAGTGATGTATTGAGTGGAATGTATATTGCTCGTACGGAAAGGCTTCGTGAAGTAGTATTTGAAATGCCCCATTTTAGTGTAGAGTCAGAAATAGCGGCTCATATAGCAACGACTACTGGCCGGATAGCTGAGATACCTATACAATATAGGAGGAGGCTTGGCAAGAAGAAGCTTAGGGTATTGCATGGACTAACTATTGCTAGAGACATGATTAGGCTTGCATGGAGATATAATCCAGCATTCTTCATATTCGCACTAGGAGCACTACTATTAATACCGGGACTAATACTTGGTGCATGGGCTGCATACCACTACTTCTTTACAGGGATAAAATATCATGTGAAGGGATTAGTAGCAATTATATTAACTATTGGTGGATTCATATCATTACTCCAAGCCATTATGGCACTATATTTGAAGAGAATAGAACTTAGAATGAGGCAGAGAGTAGAGATATTAGAAGAATGTTTAAGGAAAAACGTTAATGAAAAATAGAGTCAATAATAGGCCTTAGCCTATCATATAGCTTGTCAACCCTCTTCTCAGACATGAATGCAGACAATATATCTCTTAAGTCTCTCCTAGACAATATCCCTAGCCGGGCATAGAATATATATGATGAAGCAATTATTATGAGCCCAATGATCCAGTGGAGCCCTAGAATATATGATACAATGCCTATAGATAATGGTATAGCTATAATAATGCCTATAGAACGTGTATCTAGGCTGAAATTAACTTTATAAGCAATCAATAAAGAGCATAAGAGGCCGAAATATGTTCCAAGTGTAAAGGATACTGCTGCACCCAATCCACCATATAATGGTACGAGGAACAGGTAGAGTATGATCCTTGGAATATTCTGTGAAAGACCAATCATTAAGACCATTCTATAGTATCCATAAGCATAGACTAAGCTATTAATACATACAGTAATAGCTAATGGCACAGAACTTAGTAGGAGAATAGTTAGAGTATTTGACGCAGCCATATACTCTTTACCAAGGAGTCCAAGTGGAAGCCATGGATAAACCGCTACAAAAACAGCTATTGGAGCCATAAACAATAAGCTAATCCTTAAAACACGAGATGCAGCCCTTTTCCTACCATCACCCATACCACTAAGAACAGGGAGTAAAAGGCCCAACATACTAGTAGATACACCTAATACAACATTAGAAATAGTATAAGCAACATA
>CAZITZ010000160.1:0-2524 GCA_964542295.1 uncultured Desulfurococcaceae archaeon | reverse complement strand
GTTGTTTTAACTGATATGGCTCTTGAGAGAGTTGGTAAGGCATTTGTTGTATCTCAAAAACATCGTGATATTATGGCTAAGGTATTTCCTAGGTACAGTAATAAGATTACTGCAATAACTAATGGTGTTGATATATACAGATGGATGCATCCAAAGCTTTTGAAAGCATATTTAGAAGATAATCTGTCAAAGGACATATTGAAAAATGTTAAAGAAGAAGCTCGTAGAGAACTCGTGGCATTGCTTAAGAAGTATAAGGAGAAAATAGATCTTAGTGATAAACTGGTTATTGTATGGACTAGAAGACTTGCAAGATATAAAAGACCCGACTTTATAGCTCGTTTTATAGAAGATCACCATGATGTTAATGCTTTCTTCGTTCTAGGAGGTAAGCCTCATCCAAGAGATAGTGATGGCCTAGGATATGCAAGAAGGTTCCGTAGACTCCATCTAAGATTTAGCAATGTAGTATATATTTATGACTACAACGTTGTGATTGCTAAGAAAATATTTCATGCAATGAATCTTTTACTATTTACTCCATTTAGTGGATGGGAGGCATGTGGTACAAGCTATATGAAAGCAGGGATCAATGGTGCACCTATACTATCTAGTAGAGATGGAGGGGCACTAGAGTTTATAGTTGATGGTGAAAATGGTTGGTTCTTTGGAGAGGATATCCGTGATTTCATAGATATATATAATGATCCAAGGGCTAAGGAGATTAATGAGAAAGAATATAGGGAATTTGAGCAGAAGCTACTTTCAATAATTGATTTATACAATAATGATCGTGAGAGATTCTATGAAATAGCATTTAATACGGTAAAGACATTCGCACCAAGAGTCGATATAGTAAACGTATTACGTAAATACTATGTGAAGGAGTAAATGAGAGAATTTTTATTCCATAAAGTCTATGTAAAATAATTCTATGTGAATATATAGTTGGATGTGATAAAACTTGAAGCCTCCGACACTTAACTATAATACTGTCATAGAGGAAATGCTTGGCGAGAAAGCATTTGCCTTTATCGCTAAAGGACGTGAATTAGCTCGAAAAGGATACAAAGTATATAGCTTAGGCATAGGACAGCCTGATCTACCAACACCTGATCACATTATAGAAGCTGGTATAAAGGCCTTAAAGGAAAAGTTTACAAGATATACTGAAACGCCAGGTATTCCTGAGTTAAGAGAAGCCATAGCAGAGTATCTTAATACAAGGTATGGAAGTGATGTAAAGCCTTCAGAAGTAATAGTGACACCAGGTACTAAAGGAGCAATATTCTTGGCATTGCTTTCCTATCTAAGGCCCGGTGATGAAATAATTATTCCAGAACCGAGTTATCCAGCATATTCAGAGATCTCTAAGATAATTGGTGTACGTCGTAAGTTTATACCATTAAAATGGCTTGGTCCAGATAAAGGATTTGCATTACCAATTGAGGAGATTCGTGAGGCAATTACTTCTAAGACAAAGATTATAGCTGTAAATAATCCTCATAACCCTACGGGAGGATTATTTAGTCCAAAGCAACTTGACGAGATCATGGAGATTGCCAGAGAACATAATATCATGGTACTCGTAGACGAGATCTATGATAACTTCGTATACGACAATGCCGAGTTTAAATCCATGATAAGTTATGAGGATTGGAGGGATCATATACTTTATACTAATGGCTTCTCAAAAACATTCTCTATGACTGGCTGGAGACTCGGGTATTTAGTTGTTAGAGAAGAAGTAGCAAGGCATTTACCAAAACTAGCAGTAAACATATGGGGTTGCCCAGTAAGCTTCGGCCAAAAAGCTGCTATAGAAGCTATACGTGGAGACTGGACTCCTATTAGAGAAATGATAAAACTATTTCAGAAACGCAGGGATCTCTTAGTTAACAAACTACGTGAAGTACCTGGATTTGAAGTATGGAGAAGCCAGGGAGCGTTTTACGTATTTCCAAGAATTAAAAAATTACTAGATGAAATTAGTATGGATGTTGATACTCTTGTAAACTATATCATAGATAAATACCATGTCATATTATTACCAGGAACAGCATTCCCCGATAAAGCTGGTAAGGACTATATAAGACTTAGTTTCTGTACAAACTTTGAGACTATTGAAAAAGGTGTTGAAAGGATTAAGGAGGCTGTTAAATCTTTAATTAAATAATTAATTAAATAAACATAACTTGCTTTTATTATTTTATAATTTCTTAATGAAAATTTAAAGTATAATATGGAAAACTAGATTTATATTCTGGTTCCATATAATATTTTATGGAGAATCTATTATGTCATTATCTAAATTTATTCATTATTTAGTGGAGTATGGTCGGACACTTATATTGCTAGTTGATCTCATAATCGTTGCTGTTATGACGATATTAATAATATTCACTTCAATAATTATTGTAAGAGATTTATCAAGTATATGGAGTATTGAACAAGCTACTGCTGCTGAGCTACAGATTACTATAAACGATATATTCCTCCTCATAGTATTTGCTGAGATCATTAG
>CAZITZ010000159.1:0-2527 GCA_964542295.1 uncultured Desulfurococcaceae archaeon | reverse complement strand
TTACTAGAACTTGTACTATCTATAGATAATGCATTAAGAGATAATAGTTTAAGAATGCACTTGGACCTTAGAGAATAAGCTAAATACATCAATAGATGAGAGCCAAGGAGACTATACTCGGGGATACTATAGATGTATGAAATATAAACAGGTTATAAGTCCTATAATATATGCTAAAGAATTAAAATAATGGTCTTTATAGTAAATACCTTATTTAGGGATTCCACTAATATACTGTAATCTGAAGTGTATAATCATGTCATGGAAGGCAATAACTATAATACTAGTATTACTAATACTTAGTTCATCAATTATTAGCCTAGAGAGCGGAGAATCACCAAGGATTATAATATATGGATCACATAGATGTCCAGCATGTAGTGGGTTAAAGAAATTCTTCGAAAGTACTGGGCTTCCATACGAATTTAGGGAGATCTATGATTGTCAACTTAGTGGGTGTAAGGTATCTGAATACGGTACCGATCTAGTGAAGATCCTTAAAATAGCTGATCTAGAACCATATATACCAGTTTCTGTTGTTGTAAATAGCAATGGTTATGTAGTTGCTATTGTGCAAGGCATGATCGAGGATAGAGAGTTCTGGGATAAATTAATATCTAAAAAAATCTGGTGCGGTATAGAGGTTTATAGTGATGGTAAAGTAAATGAAATTAGCGATCCGGAAAACATATCTAAAGTTATAAAGATTGTTACAAATAAAGACATATCTCCATCAACTATCAAGTCTATAATAGAGACATGTACCGCTACCACCACTACAACTACTGCTACAACATCATCTAGTATATCATCAGGCGAAGAGAACGGAGTTAATTGGCAACTAATTATTCTAGGTATTACATTTGCTATAATAGTGGTATCAATAATCATGGTTTCTATCCTGAGAAAAGGTAGAGGTAGGCACTAGGTATAAATCATCTAGTTGGTAGCTATGTTAATCAATATTACAAGGATACTATTCAATATATCAGGCGAGAATATAGTTTATCTAGCATTCCTTAACGGATTACTTATAGCGGCATTGACTTCCATAGGCGCATTTATAGGATTATTAGGCCGTAGAGCAAGTACTAAATGGATAGATCTAGCTCTAGGATTTGCATCTGGTATAATGCTTGTAGCAAGTTTCACAAGCCTAATACTACCAGCCATGGAAGCTGGAAGACTAGCCGATGTAGGCATAGGTATATTGATGGGTATAGCCCTGATGATTGCCATGGATAAGTTGCTTCCACATCAACACTATATACTTGGTTATGAGGGTCCGCCACGGCTTAAGGGGAGGATTAGGAAGGCATGGCTTCTAGCAATAGCGATGATAATACATAACATACCTGAGGGTTTAGCTGTAGGAATAGCCACCATATATAACCCATCATTAGGCGTATTAACCGCTATAGCTATTGGTATACAAGATCTTCCAGAGGGTACTGCTATAACACTGCCACTATATGCCATACAAGGTAAGGCTGGAGTGCCTTTATTGATAGGTGTATTAAGTGGTTTAGTGGAGACTATAGCAGCTATATTTGGCGCTATAACATTTATCTACCTACATGGATTATTGGGTATTGGAATGGGTCTTGCAGGCGGTGCAATGATCTATGTTGTAGTTGAAGAGATTTTTCCCGAGATATTTAGTGAAAGAGAGAAGAGGTCAATGCCTACAATAGGCTTTATAATAGGACTATATGTGATGCTATATCTCGATACACTATTAGGCTAGAACTTACCAAACTTCTGAACCTTCTTAGGCCTTAGATTATGGCTCTTACAACGTCTACACTTTTCAGCTCCAGGAGGATTCAAAGCACCGCATTTACGGCATACCCACTTATTCAATGCCCTATTATATACAATCCTCCATTTAACAGGATCAGTTATCGGCATTGCCACTACACCCTATTACCACTCTATCCAAGATAAACAACTACATTTACTTATTAAGTTTTACTAACAACCTGAACAATATATATACGGTCCATGAATATCCCTTATAGAGACCTTCTTACTAATGATCAACAACTAGTACCTCAATGAACATTATGGACACATATAGCTTTAATATAGAATTCTAAACTTACATATCATAAAAGATCTTTCATACATAGTTAAGCAAATAATTATATAGAGGCATAGAATTTATTCCTTAATCTAGAACTTGAAGAGCCTAGGGAGCGGGGTATTATTGAATAATATATTTACATGGTTTTATGAAGACCTAGGCTTCATTGATCTCTCAAAAGTTTTATTGAAAAGATAGTATTAGAAAACTATCTACAATAGAAAAGATATGGGAATACGTTAAAGAACTTGAAGCTGAAGCTTATTATAGAATATTGGATCTAAAATCCCCTCGAGACTATGAAAGTACATACATTGATTTAATGATCTTAATGGATACTATTATCGTCAGATATGTTAAAGTAAAGTATAATGGAATTAAAGATACTGAATATTATGCACTAATGCTTGGAGAGGTAAAAATAACTTCCTCAAAAATAAA
>CAZITZ010000158.1:1497-2574 GCA_964542295.1 uncultured Desulfurococcaceae archaeon | reverse complement strand
ATAGCCATTACTAAAACCTTCTTCTTTAAGTAATATCCTATAAGATAGTTCTTTATCGGATCAATGATTTCTTCTACTTCATTATAGTTAAAGAAGGTTTTAGTAAATGCTCTTGAGAGTTCTAAGAAATATTGTAGATCAGGATATGATAGTAGTTCTTTAAGACAATTTTCAGCCATAATGTATTGCTTTATACTGTAACGTCTCAACATCGAGGGTGTGTCGTATTTTCCAAGAATTAATGTAATTATCTTTATTGAAGGATCATATGGTATTTTTATGATCTCTCCTATTCCCGGAGGCCCTGGTTTTATACGTACTTCGAATCCTCCATAATACATTGCTATTACGTCTCCAAGCCCTGTTGCCTCCTCTACTTCGGCTATATGGGCTATGGACGCTGCTTTTTCAAGATTCATTTTCATACCGTATACTATTGTAGTTCCTATAGAGGCTGCTAAGGCTAGAGCAGCACTTAATCCATATCCTGCTCCAAGTATAGCATGTGTATAAGCTTTAATGGTAACAGGACTCTTAAGGTACCTAAATACTCTCTCAACTGTTGGAATATTGATTTCCTTATCATTTAAGATTATAGTTGATCTGGAGCTTTTCATTATATCTGCAATTAAGTAGGAATCTATGTTTAAACCTGCTCCTAAACTTCCAGTTGTAATAGGATCGCGAGTATATATCGGTTTCCAAAAACCAGTTATATGCAATGGTACTTTAATCCTTACTTTCTCCAAGTCTATGAGACACCCAATCTACGATTCTCCTAGCAAGCAATGCTTTATGAATAAGTCCTAAACACTCAACTTCATCACTAGTTACAAGACAAGCTTCTATATAATCTGACGCAAATCCACGCCCCTTAACCCCTACTTTATTAGCTACAACCAGATCGGCATTATAGTCCTTAAGCTTTTCACGCGCTTTCTTAACAAGTTCATCTTCACTAGCTACTGTTTCAGCTGCAAATGCTACTATGACTTTTGGTCTCTGCTTTAATGCTTTAATTACTTTTACAGTAGGCCTAAACTTGACAGTAATATCGCCAATTCTTGACGGTATCTT
>CAZITZ010000158.1:0-1397 GCA_964542295.1 uncultured Desulfurococcaceae archaeon | reverse complement strand
CACCATATAAGCTATTATGGATAAAGTTTTATCTCTACAAATAGTAATGGTATTCCTAGTTTAAAATATATGAGGATTACAAATATGGTGTATAGTACTAGACCGTCTATAAAAGAGATTTTGGAGTACTCTGAAAAATTATTGGTTGAAAAGGCTGTAGGATATAGAATAAGAAATGCTGAAATGAAAGACATATCATCTATAGTGCATATAAATAGAACTTGCCTTCCAGAAAATTACCCAGTTTACTTCTTCGAGGATCTATTAAAAAGATATAACAAGGCATTCTTTGTAGCGACTACCGAAGAAGATCATGTTGTAGGATATGTTATGCCACGTATTGAGTGGAAACCAGGATTCTTCAGAAAATTCATTATTAAAAGTCTTCATATAGTGAGTATAGCTGTACTGCCTGGTCATAGAAGGAGAGGACTTGGATATATTCTTATGGCATATGCCATGAATGCCGGAGTTAAAGAATATGGATGTAGAGAGACTTATCTTGAGGTACGTGTATCTAATGAACCAGCTATTAATCTATATAAAAAACTTGGATATGGAATCATAAGAGTTCTAGCCCATTATTACCTTGATGGAGAAGATGCTTATTTAATGGCTAGGCCCTTATAAAAATGTTCTATTAAACAATTAACGTATTCTTAAAATATTTGAATACTTAAATATATTATCGAATATAGCAACTTTATGTGGTGTAAGCTTATGGAGAAACCAAATGTTATAATATATAAGGTGAAGAGTGGGCTCAAAGAGGGCATCCGTGCAAGCTTCTATACATGGCATGGAGAAAAACCTCCCGAGGATTTAGAGGCCCTAAGACCTATTAGAGAAGAGATTCATCCATGGATTAATTTTGTATGGTGGGATAATCCTGCACCCGGAGTTCCTAGTGAATTCTTTGCCGTTAGATGGAGAGGCTTCATATATATTCCTAGAACAGGTGAGTATAGATTTTATCTTACAACAGATGATGGTTCTAGGCTTTGGATAAATGATCAACTTATAATTGATGCATGGAGGGATCAGCCTCCATCAACATATGTTAGTGAACCATTAACTCTAGAAGCAGGTTATCATAGGATTAAATACTACCATTACAATCGCTATGCATTTGCAGAAGCAGTACTTGGATGGATACCCCCGTTTGGAGAGCCAGGAGTTATTCCTAGAGAATATTTTAAGCATCCAGCTAGTGAAACAATAAAGTTTACAGGTTTACCTGATGAATATGAAATTGAACTTGTAAATAAGTTTGGATCTAGAAAATGTACTCCAAAGGCTAGAGAATGCACTATTAATGTTAAATTAGAGGAAATGCCATTAATGGCTAAACTTAAGATAATAGATAAGACGAGTGGAGAAGTAATACATGAATCCCC
>CAZITZ010000157.1:0-2609 GCA_964542295.1 uncultured Desulfurococcaceae archaeon | reverse complement strand
ACTATGATATAATCAGGCATAGTCTTGCCTATATATTCAAATTAAAGCATTCCATGTCAACAGATAAGCATGTTATATACGAGGAAATAGGCTATTCAAGCTACCAATACGGCGATCATGGACAATATCTCTTTCTTAGAGCAATAACTTATAGCATACTTGCCAATGGCGCTCACGGTCTAATGATCTAGTGTTTCAGTGATTTCAATAGAGAAGAACTACCACCTTACAATGATCACCCGTACGAGTTAGGCCTCGGAATTATAACGTCTGATGGAACACTTAAGCCAGCTGCAAACATAGTAAAGGAACTTACAAGCCTAGATAAAAAATATAGATTATTAGAGTATATACCCAAGGAAGATCCTATAGGATACTTGTACCAAAATATATGTACAGAGATATGCCCTTCATAAATACTGTCTCAGAAAAAGTAGACAGAATTACAACAATAAAGATACTACATCAGTCATTTACAATGCTTAAGATGGCGGGATGCAATCCTATAGTTGTATTAATGAAGATAATTTCGATAAAAGAGACATTAAAGCATTAATAATACCATCAATACCGATACTTAGAGCAGTAACATGGAGAAAGTTATTAGAACTAGTTGAGAATGAATTAATACTATACTATAGTGTAGCGATATCGCTTAAAGACCCCCATCATGCACCCACACAGCTATGGAGAGAATTATTTGGTGTAACGCCTATACAAATGTCAGGATACATAGCACAGCCATTGAACGATATAGTCATGGAATTAAATGGAAATAAAATTACAATACCTGGACTTAAAGATCAGCCAAAATATACAGTACACATTGGAGTAAAAGTAAGACCTATAGATGCCGAAGTAATTGCAGAAAATAATAATGAGCTATTAATCCTTAGAAAGAGGATAGGGTCGGGCGAAGCAATTCTAGTGACTAAACCCATTGAATATCAATTAATTGAGATAATAAATGTAAATATTAAGTACAAGCCGTAGCAGATTTCATATAAAAGCATATTATTTTATACGTTCTTTATGGGTGTCTTCTTCGTGGAGTAGTAGTATTTTTATTTTCTTTCCATGTAGTTTGGCTATTCTGTTTTGATATTCTTTCGGCGGATATATGTAGTAGCGATTACCCATTCTTATGATACTTGCCTCAAACATATAGACAACAACCATAATGCATCCCAAAACTAGACATGTATTCAAAAACTTATAAACTTACATGCAAAATCATTAATCGGCGTCTCCGATGAGGGGGAAGACCACCTCCTTAGCTCGGGTGGTTCCCCAAGGAGAATATATGCTAACACTCAAAGCAAGAGGAGAGTTAATAGAAGGTTCACTAGACGAGCTAAGAGAAGAACTTTATCTCACACACAGAACAATACAATATGTAATTGATACTCTATGGGAACTGGACGGGATACCGAGTATCAACAAAGTACACCAGATGTTCTACAAGCTATTGAGGAAACAGGGTTTCAGAGCACACCAAGCAAAGCAAATATACAAGTACGCATTATCAATCGTAAAATAAGCTAAAAGAAACGACGGAAAGAAGCCAGTTCTAAGGAAGCTATCGGCTAGACTAGACAAATACGATGCATGGGTAGACCTAGAGAACCAGGAAGTAGTAGTAAAGCTTAGGAATAGAGTGTTTAAGATAAAGTTACTATACAGCAAAGATTACATAGAAAAATTCATGGGAAGAAAATGGTACGAGGTAATCATAAGCATTGATAGGCAGGGAAGAGTCCGGGTAAACATACCGTTTAGATGGGAGTACAATCCATATAAGCCTAGGAGCATTATTTCACTCGACATTAACCTCAAGAGGATAGTTGTCTATAATGGTAGGAGAATTAGGAGAATAAACACTAGGTTCACCGAGGCATTATATCTTAAACACTTAGCTGAGAATGTTCAGAGAAGACATAGGTATTCATGGAGAAGAAACGAGAAATGGCTAGAGATTATCCGTGTACTACATAGACGCTCGAGAAACATAGTGATTGACTGGTGTAGAAAGTTTGCTAAATACACTGTACTAAAGGCTAAGAGGACTATGAGTGTTATAGTTCTTGAAGACCTTGAGAAACTATGGTTTAATACTTCAAGAAAATCTAGGACGCTAGCTGATAAGCTGTCTAGGTTTGCTTACAGTAGACTACAGTTAGCGATAATAACTAAGGCTGTCAAGTATAATGTGCCAGTATTATTCATTGACCCAAAGAACACTTCAACAGTTTGTCCAAGATGTAGGTGTAAGCTATCCTACAACCATAGACTAGTAATATGTCCTAGATGCGGGTTAATAGCCGACCGAGACACTGTTGGAGCAATAAACATTTACCTCAAGGCATTAAAACATCTAGCCCCACGCCTTGGGTCGTAGGGCACCCGCTCGATGACGGATGAAACCAGACTGAAGGGTGGGCTCCTCATAGATGAGCCGATGACCGTTTATATACATTCATACATATAAAAACATATAAAGAGGCGAACCCATATGTGGTATATATGCATCTCTTATCACATAAGGTAAAGCCTGTGAATCTTCATAATCCTGTAGTAGAAGTAGTTAGTGTATTTAATGGGTCTGATGA
>CAZITZ010000156.1:1556-2696 GCA_964542295.1 uncultured Desulfurococcaceae archaeon | reverse complement strand
GCCTCCTTAAGCAACTTCGACTGTTCCCAAATACGGTTATCACGAATACTATTCAAAAGATCCGAGACAGTCTTCCTCTCAACAAGTAACGGCTTCTTACTCGGTACAGCAAGTAACAGGAAATCACCAGCTGACAAAGGCTGTACTGAAACCTTTAAACCTCTTCTACGAAATTCATCATAAAACTCCTTATGCTTACTATTTTCTCTCGAATCAATAATTATATCAACAGGAGTTAACAGCTTAATAGACACCATAACCACCTTATATATAGACCATCTTCATAAATAATTAACTTTAATTAAAATATATATAAAACCCATATTTAACATTCCTTAAAGGCTCAAGTAAATTTCTTAAAATACATTTCTAAAAATGAACAATTATCTCCCCCTACAAAGAATAATTTAAATATCTAAATAATTAACAAATATTGATATCTAATAGATGTATAAAAATTATAATAGACTTATTTTATTTCTAAAAACATATTCGCTAAATTATCAACACATTATCAAAGTAAATATATATGATCACTAATTAAATATATAATGGTGAAACTTTGAGCAAATTATTATTGAATAAATTTTTCAGTAAAACATCCTCAATATATCTAATAATTGTACTATTAATAGTAGTAGTTTGCCAATCATCTATAATAAGTTCTGTTAATTATAATAATTTGGTATACTCTAAGGAATTAAGTTTAAACACATATAACTATACTCATACATCTTATTTAGAATACCTTGTTGGAAAAGAATTCACAATATATGTTATAGAGTCTCAGGATACAGACAAATTAGTTGAGTCTATTAATGATTTTGTGTGGGACGGTGATGGAGAGGTTATAGTTGAAGAATCGTTGTTCCATAGTAATGAAGGTTTTGATATTGCTATATATAATGGAGATGGAGTGAGGGCTTATGTTATAAGCGTTGGATATGTAGAGTATGTTGTGAAGGATGGTAAGTCTCTTCCATATTTATCTTATCATTACTATGATATGAATGCTAGTTTATTAAGAGATCTCATTAGGAATTTCATGGAAATAGATCACTTTGACCTAGTATATGCTGGTTCAGAAGGAGACATTAAGGTTGTAGAGATTAGTGAATGGATTTATCCAAATGACACTAC
>CAZITZ010000156.1:0-1456 GCA_964542295.1 uncultured Desulfurococcaceae archaeon | reverse complement strand
GAGGGATTTAATTATAGCTGATATTTATTACTTGTTCTCTAAGGATGGTTCTAGGCTTTTACCAACGATAAAATTATATAAGGAAGGTACTGGTAACGTTGTATGGATTCAGCTTTATGAGGATAGAGTTGAGCTATTGTCAGCAGCAACATATGCAGCGAGTAACATAGGAGAAGATGATCACTCTATAAATATTGAGAAGCTATTATCTACACCAGATATTAGTTCAAATAATCCATTTACCTATAATGATATACTGATTTATGTAATCATGTCAATTCCGTTACTCCTAGGTATTGGACTAGTAGCATATAGGCTGAATCACAGACGATAATACATTGATTAAATATAATTATTTTTTATGCACATAATATAATATGTTTGGAGGGGATCATGTTTGGAAAAAACTACTACTGTTATACTTGTTGTTTTCCTAGTTGCCATAGCACTCGTATTATTATGGTTTTATCCGCCTAGACCCAATATTATTACGCCTCCTGAGAAACCCTTGATATCAGTTTTATCCTATGGATATGTATATGATGATAAGGTTTGGCTAGAGATCCATATTAGTAATGGAGACAAGGAAGGTGATAGAATAGTAAAGATCGAGGTTAAATATAATGGTACAACATATGTTTGTTCAGGTATCGGCGTTTTACCCGAAGGTGTAAATCCAGTGCATAAACAACTTTATCCTAATGATTCGTATGTCTATAAAGGAACAGAAATACCAGGCCTGAGTAAAGGCTGGCTCCATGTTTCCGGATGTTTTCCTCCGGGGTTCATGCCAAAGCCGGGTACAGGTGTAGAAGTTATATTATATTTTGAGAAAAGTGGACCATGTAGACATACTACGATGTTTAGACAGCCAGAATATTCTAAGTAAAATACTTAATCCATAGTTAAACTTCATATTTTTATTGTGAAATCTATTTTGATTCGCTTATCTTATTTTTGTCTATATTTAGGCGGAGAAAAGATTAGCATAAAGCATAATGCGATCTATAATTTTGTTATAAATTCTTGATGAAATAATTTTATTAGTTTTTTATCAAGAAATCTATACTTGGGTATGGTCCTTGAGCTATGGATATGATATAAAGCCTATATCTATTGATAGACGAAAATACGGTTTTAGCGATGTTTTTGCTATATGGTTTGGTGCTGGTATTAGTATTGCAGAGTTCTGGGCTGGAGCTATTCTAGTGGCTAGTCCATTATCGCTTGATCTAAAGACGGCTTTACTGGCTATAATAATTGGGCATATCATAGGTAATTTATTACTATCATTGATTGGAGTAATTGGTGTTGAAACAGGATTACCTACAATGGCAATATCTAGGAAACCTCTTGGACTCAAGGGGTCTTGTCTTGTATCGATCCTTAATTATCTCCAATTAATTGGCTGGACAGCCGTCATGCTTATCGTAGGAGCACTTGCCATGGACAATGT
>CAZITZ010000155.1:0-2736 GCA_964542295.1 uncultured Desulfurococcaceae archaeon | reverse complement strand
CTTCCTATGTCATACCATGGTCCGTTGTATATGTATGCTTTTACTTTCTTACCCTCATTTATCATCCATGGTATGAGTTCTCCCATTATGTCAAAGCTTTTACCAAGTACTTTTTCAGCTTGATCAAGTATTCTTGGCTTTAGTGTCAGGATTCCAATTGTTGCATGTATGTCTATCCATGGCTTTTCCTTAAGCTCGATAATGTCACTATTTTCATTGATTCTAGCTATACCAACTGGTACCTGGTACTTATCAGCTACTACGATCGTAGCATCTGCATTCCATCCACAATGTTTATCCAGTAAATCATTTACATCTAAAGGCGCAAGTATATCTCCATACCATATCAATAGATCATTTTTACCGAGAAGCCCTTGCCTCCAAGCATTTAATAATGCTCCACCAGTATTCTTGTACTCCTCAGTATCAATACTATACTTTATCCGAACACCCCACCTAGCTCCATTACTGAAATAGTTAGATATTTGTCTCCATCTATATCCGACAAGTAAAATAATATTTCTTATATCATAATTTGATAACCACTTTATAATATGTTCAAGAAGAGGTTTTTCCTCGGGACCGACAGGGATCATTGGCTTTGGTATAATCTCTGTATATGGCCTAAACCTCTTACCCTTACCGCCAGCAAGTATTGCTGCAGTAACGTTCTGCATCTAATATTCCACCTAATATAATGTCTAAGGCATATTGAAGAAAAAAGATTATCGCAAATACAATGAATAAACAACTAGTTTATAATGTAATATATTATGTAAATACATGATATATTAAAGATCAATAAATTACTTCAAACAAGTAGAGAATCTTTCAAGAAACATTATTTTTATTAAACCAAAGTCATGGACTAAGGTGATAGAGCATAAATATTATTTAATAATATATGAGTAGATCTATTATGGGGTATCATGGGGATAGTTTGTGATAAGTATCTCCATTGTCACAACAACATATAATGAGAGAGAATATGTTAAACAATTTGTTGAAAGAGTTAGAAGAGCGCTAGAGGAAATAGAGCATGAGATAATAATTGTTGATGATTCTTCGCCGGATGGAACATATGAAGAAGCATGTAAATGGGCTGATCGGGCAATACTTGTTAGGAATGCAGGGCAAACAATTGGTTTATTAATAGGCTTAAGGGTAGCTAAGTACCCAATTGTAGTAACTCTCGACATTGATCTTGAGAATCCGCCGGAACTAATACCGGGTATGCTTAATGTGTTCTTAGAGAAAAACCTCGATCTACTTGTTGCTTGTAGAACAATTATTCCAAGAATATCTGAACGCTTTGCATCAAAAACTATTGGGAGAATAGTTGGGATTAGAGATTTCTACTCAAATTTCAGAGTATATAGGCGTAGTTTGTTTAAGGATTTTAGGCCTAGGTTTAAGGAGAGTTTTGGAGGAGAATTCATAGTATATGCATGGCTTAATAGATATAAAATAGGAGAATACGTATATGATCCGCCGCCTAGGAGGAGAAGACCTAGGATTGGTGGAAGATTAAAGGCGAATATAAGGATCTTTAGTGTTACTATGAAATTGCTTACATACCTATTATTTACATGATCTAAGAAATAGCTATATTATATGGTATATTGGAGAAAAAGATATTCTCAAAATATTTATTTTACTTTTCTCTTGAGATTACTCACTATCCAGTTCTTGTCTATATATTCTGCAAATACCTTTACTAGCTTAGCTGCATTAACTGCATCATTTAGACTTAGTGTCTCTATTGGTGAATGTATGTATCTCGTTGGTATAGATATTGTTCCAGCGGGTACGCCTTCTTTTGTAAGCTGTATTGCAGCTGCATCAGTTGTACCGCCTGTCAATACTTCTAATTGATAAGGAATCTTATTCTCTTCAGCTAACTTGATCAATGTATTTCTTACAGCTGGATGAGCTATTAATCCACTACCGGATCGACCATCCATAATCTTTATAGCTGGGCCCTTGCCAAGCTTTGTAACATGATATGATTCATCAACACCCGGTATATCAGATGCTATTGTTACGTCGAGAGCCAATCCTACATCAGGTGTTATTGAGTAAGATGCTACACGAGCACCCTTTAAACCAACTTCTTCCTGGACAGTTGCTACAGCATATACATCTACTCTAGGATCACTTATTGCCTTAAATGCCTCAATCATTACAGCAACACCTATCTTATCATCAAATGCACGAGCAGTAACAACATCCGTTCCACCAAGCCTAGCAATATCACGATCAATAACAGCTACCGACCCTATAGTTACACCTAGTTTCTCAGCTTCCTCCTTAGATGAAACACCAATATCTATGAATAACTCATCAATAGGTATGACTTGTTTAGCTTCTTCAGGCTTCATTATATGTGGAGGCTTAGAACCAATAACGCCCCGGACAATATTACCCTTTAAAGTCTTAATAAGTACTCTTTGACCCGGTAAGATAATAGCGTTCCATCCACCAATTGGTGCAAATTTTAGGAAGCCCTCCTTACTAATATGCTTAATCATTAAGCCTATTTCATCCATATGGGCTGCAATCATTAACCGTCCTTCTCCTCTACCCTTCTTTAAAGCAATAACATTACCCATAGAATCAACCCGTATTTCATCAGCATAGGGTTTTAACTCTTCAATAATTGCTTCTCTAATCTCCTCCTCAAATCCCGATGGCGATGGTATATTACATATCTTTCTTAATACTTCATATAAGTTA
>CAZITZ010000154.1:0-2746 GCA_964542295.1 uncultured Desulfurococcaceae archaeon | reverse complement strand
TAGGCGGTAAAGTCATTGAAATAGGCTATGGAGGTTCAAGTACATTATATATACTGGTGTTTGCAGTAGCGATTGCCGCTGTAGCTATAATGTATTTAATACGAAGATATAAGTGATTTTTTACTTAGGTTAACCTAATATATTTTTTAGCTTTACTCATAAACTCATTTAGTGTTATTGACTTTCTAATTATTGTAAGTATCTTACTTACTGGAGTAGAGCTACTTAGTAAATAATTTATTGTGGAAAGAAAATGCTCTTGAGCATATGACTCTATAGTACATCCTCTTTGTCTAAGAAATTCATTTACAGCATCTTTATAATTATAACCATGATATAGTATTAGATACGCTGATATTACCGTTCCTGTTCTACCGCAGCCGCCAAGGCAGTGTACAAAGACTTTGTCGTTTCTTTTAATGTGATAGACTATTTTATCTAAAGCATTAGCTATGTTATATAGTGGTTCTACGTGAAGATTTCTTATTGGATAATGATATGTTTGACGCGTGTTTTTAGATCTTACTATTAGATGCATAGCTAATGAAATAACAATATCAGGATCTATTTTATTAACTAGGTATGGAGTGCCGCCATATAGCTTTCCAAATTTAAATACAGGTAGATCCAATGTATATACCCTTGATCAACTGTTACTTGCACTTATCTATACATGTTAATATAGTAACTATAAGAGAATAGTTTAATATACATAGGTGTATATAATTATGAAGTTTTATAAAATTGCTTGGATAGTATCACTTATACTTACTTTACTCATAGTCTTGTATATCCTATCAATTTCCATAGAATCTATGCGGGAGACTACTGGAAATGAGATCATTGTTAAAAACCGTGAGGTTTTCTTACCTTTTCCAAGAATAATTACTAATATGAGTATTGAAGAATCAATACTCTATCGTAGAAGTATTCGTGATTATACAAGCGAGCCAATAACTTTAATGGAGCTTTCAATGATTCTTTGGGCGGCACAAGGTATAACGAATACACAATATAGGTTCCGTGCATCACCAAGTGCTGGAGCAACTTATCCCTTGGAATTATATGTTGTAATTGGTGAGAGAAAAGTTCTAGTTGATAAAAATGTATTCATAGACGCTGGGATCTATAAATATGATGTCTATAGGCATAGTTTAGTTCTTATAAAAGCTGGTGATTACAGAGAACAATTAAGTGATGCAGCGCTAAGACAGGAATGGGTTAAGAATGCAGCTGTAGATATTGTTATTTGCGCAGTATATGAAAGAACTACAGCTAGATATGGTGATCGAGGCATTAGATATGTTCATATAGAGGTAGGCCATGTAGGTCAAAACATATACCTAATGGCTACTGCTTTAAATCTTGGAACAGTTGCTGTTGGAGCTTTTTACGATGAAAAAGTATCAGAGATCATTGGTGCAGCGGAGAACGAGTATCCACTATATATAATGCCTATCGGCAGGCCTACTAAACTCTATAGGATAAGTTTTGAAGAAATAAGCAACTTCTATAAGGGCAATAGGTGAAAATGTGTGAAAAAGTATATTAAGTATCTATTCCCTGTTTTAGAAGCCTCATCTATACCTCTATTGTTTATTATTACAATATTGATTCTAAGCGGCTATGGAATTCTTTATCCTAGTCAGATAAAGATGCTAACCGGTGGATTAATGACGGGGAGACTTGCGTATAAGATACATACAGATAAAATTATAAGACTATCGGCATTAATACTGTTATTTATACATGGCTACGCTGGATTATTAATTCTTATTGAAAAATATGTTAGAACCAGGTTATTGAAGAATGTACTAATACTTATCTGTACTATCATCATGGCATATTTCTATTCATTAATGATTCTATTAGATATTTTGAGATGACCCAAGAATAAATAAGTAAATTCGCATATAATTTAATGGCTAGGATATAGGAATTAATATCCCCTATTATCTTATATGCTTCCATAGAATTTATATTTCAAATCATGAATTAATTTTAACCGTGTATTATAGGGTGAGAGTATATGGCGAACTATAATATAGTAGTTAATCGTAAGCTTTGTAAGGGATGTGGTATATGTGTTGAAGTTTGTCCTAGAAAGGTCTTGAAAATGAATGGTGTATGTAAGGAGACGGGATATCCTAATCCAGTGTTGATCGGTGAATGTATAGGTTGCAAGCTATGTATGTGGTTCTGCCCCGATCAAGCTATAGCCGTAGTTAAGCAATAAGTTAGTTCATGCTTCAATATGTCGTTATATGATCGTAAAACTATTTATTCGACTTCATTGCATAATTTGTATCTAGCACTTAGAATGGAGATTTTATGTAGGAGGTATATTGGAAATTGGAAGTTACACGTTTACTTTTAACAGGTAATGAAGCAATAGTCTATGGCGCTATTGACGCTGGGTGTCGTTTCTATGCAGGTTATCCAATAACTCCGTCAAGCGAGATCATGCATTTAATGGCTAAGGAATTGCCACGTATAGGAGGAGTATTTATTCAGGCGGAAGATGAGCTTGCAGCTATAAATATGGTAGTAGGAGCCTCATGGGCTGGTGCGAAGGCAATGACAGCAACGAGCGGTCCGGGATTATCATTGATGCAGGAAGGCCTGGGCTATGCAGTAATGACTGAGACACCACTAGTATTAGTGGATGTTATGAGAGCTGGTCCAGCAACGGGGCAGGCAACAAAGCCTGCACAAGGAGATGTTATGCCAGCTCGTTGGGGCAGAC
>CAZITZ010000153.1:0-2756 GCA_964542295.1 uncultured Desulfurococcaceae archaeon | reverse complement strand
GCAGAGGCCAAAGCCCAAAGCATCTAAACCATTATAGTCCGTGAACGTAGCTTGATCACTAGTTAGAATTACTTTAGACATTAACTTTCACACCCCCGCTATCTTCTAGCATTATGGACTTGAGCTCCTTCAGAATAGCTTTTTCCCTCATAAACTATTAGCGGCCCACTATTTTATTCTACAAATACATTCTTTAAATTCTCTATGCAGTCTTCTAGTATATTCTTCTATAGGTAAAGCCGTGCAGTCATCTTGTTTAATACTAAGCAACCTTCTGCTTAGTATGACATGTACTTTCATGAAACTATTTTAGGTGATAATGTCTTATTAAGAAGTATAGAGTTAAAGCTGAAATTCTAGAACAACATCAGCAGCTCTACTAATTACTTTCCTAGCTCTCTCCACATAGTATACTTCAAGGGATTAACTATATTTATTCGTAGATATAACTTTAGTTAAATCTTAATAATTAGCTTTACCTAGTCATACCATAGGTGGGCCTGGTTTGCCTCTTAGGATAAAAGTTGGAAGGAAAGGCTATATAATCTTGCCAAAGGCTATTCGTGAAGCCATTGGTATTGATGAAGGCGATGAAGTTATTGTTGAAGTTAGAGATGGAATTATACTTAAGCCTGCTAAAAAGAAAGTTGATGTAGAAAAGCTTAGAGAGTCTCTAAGAAAGCATGTTGAGACTTTAAAAAAGATACCTGGTAGAATAGAGCCTAAAACGGGTGAATTAGCTCAAGTATCCCTTGAAGAGGAGTTTGAACAATGAAAATATTCATAGATGCACATCTCCTCATATACCTCAATACATTAACAGATTCTAGAGATAGAATCTTATATGAGAACTTTTACATAGACATCCTGACTAAGTACAAACCTTATACTGATGTACTTGTACTCAACGAACTAATCTATATTTCCAAGAAGAAATATGGCATTCCATATAAAATCTCAATAGAATTTATACAATCAAATATACTCCCTTATACATCTATACTCAGTCTAAGTGAAGATGAATATAACTACGCGGCGAAAATACTAATGGAATACGGTATCAAACCATCAGATGCTTTACACTTAGGTGCAATGATTAATAATGGCATAACCCTAATAGCTAGTGAAGACAAGGAATACGATAAAATACCTACGATAAAAAGGCTATGGATTAAATGAATCAGCGATCAGATGGACCAATTTCTTCTAATCTTATCTGCGAAGTCCTTCTTTATTTGATCAAAGAATTCTGACATTCTATTATACATATTATAGAGTTTTTGGCATGGAAATTCAGGGCAGAATGTACATATCTTTATATCCTTACTGGCTGCGCAATCCCTAATTTCGCATTTCTCCCTTGTCCAACATCCTCCGCACTTAAACTCTTTAGTTCCTATTATATAGTATGGACACCAACCGCAATAGATTCCACATGCTCCAATTAATTCTTCGCGTAACTCTATTGAAGTCTTATGAAGGATCATGTTGAAACCCCATTAACAAGTAAGTAATTATTTCTAAGGTTATAATATATTAGGTATTTTTGGATCATATTGAATTCCTAGATCTATTTCAACTAATGTATCAGTAATTAAAATAGATAAGTAGTATCTAGGTATGTTAAATGATCATATATGTCTATTATTTTGATAAAACGAGCTTAACATGTTAAATGAAATGCTCCCACTACTTTAGCTCCTTTAGTAACCAAGTTATTGTATTCCTTGACAGCATCTCTTGTTGGTTTCACTATAATTTTTATGCCTCTTTCCTCCATATACTTAAACACCTCTTCCATAACAACCATATACCCATAATAACCTGTACCGATTACTATGTATTCAAAATCTTCATTAAGAACCTCCTTTAGATCATCTAAAAACAATTTATGGCCTTCTATTCTCCACCAATTACTAATGATCCTTTTAGGAGTAATTATTAGATCTCTGTGATATCTTCTTCCATTAACAACTATTTCCCCAAAATCATAATAATCTATTCTAGCCATAGTTCTTCTCCAAATACTTCTTTAATCTTAGTTATATTATAAGGATTAGATTCAGTGATCAAATCATTTTTATATGTAATTATGTCTATGGCTTAAATTTATATGTATTGATAGTTAAGATACTAATAGGGACTCTATATGCGTAGGGTAGCGGTTATATTATTGGTCATTGCCATTTTATTTGCTTCTGCACTTGTATACTTTGCACTTAAAAATACTAGAATACTTGATCTAAATACTTCATTTAAATTAAATTACATTAACACATGTAAGTCTTTCGAGTATTTAATGAAGGCTAATAGAACTGGAAAGGTCTTTTGCTGCCCAGGTCCTATAGGATATAGCGTTACCTCGGGTAGAATAGTTCCAGGAGATTCTATAGATTTAATACTCTATCTTCGAGAAAACAAGAGTATATCCATAGACGATGTATTGATCAAAGTACACATATACTATTCCTCTGAGAGAGGTACTAGGGAGATATATACTTCTGGAGTGACAATTAGTGAATTAAAGACTGAAAATAAGATATTTAGATATAGAGTTCTGCATGAAGGCTGTTATCTTATATTGGTAGAGGCTATACATAATGGAGAAGTAATAGATGCTTTCTATTCATCTATAATATCGAGGTCTATAGGTGAGGCTAGAGCGATCATAAAGCTTGATAAAGACAACTATTGTATGGAAGAAGTATTGAAGGCTGAGATAATAAATGTCGGTAGTGAAACATTGACTATTGGAA
>CAZITZ010000152.1:0-2756 GCA_964542295.1 uncultured Desulfurococcaceae archaeon | reverse complement strand
TTTTACAATAAGTCCTTTTTCCCATGCCTCCTTAAGCTTGGCAGTAGATCTGATTATTATTTTTATTGAACGTGTTTTCTCAATAAATTTTCTCCTCCTCAAAACCTTCAATATATCATCTGGTACACTCCTTTTCCTCTCAATCTCCTTAAGCCATGCCTTTAAAAGACCTGCTTCCTCCATGGCTTTATAGCAATTATTGAGAATTCCTCTCTTAACAATTTTATTTGATACAGTAATACATTTACTTCGGATTAAGTGTTGAAAACCTATACGGGCCCATTCATCTATTATACCTGCTTCCTTAGATATACATTCAATGAATTTATTGATCTCTTTATCTATACACCTAAATAATACATTATAAATGATTTCTTCAGGAAGGCCGTGAATAAGTACTTTTCTACCTTCATCAGTCAATACATAAATATCTTCTACAATTCTCTCTCGAGTAATAAGACCTTTTGCCTCAAGCTCGGCTAAATCTCTCATTATATCTTCGGATTTGAGATTAAGTCTACTAGCAAGTTCTTCAACTCCAATACTATCCCTATCTATTACTATTTTCAGGATCTTATACTGTCTATCTGTAACCTTAATTTCCGTACTCAATATACATTCACCTACTATTATATCAAAGCTAAGCTATTACACTATAAATATGAATAAAATAGATTAAACTATTAATATTATTCCACCATGTAGCTTCATTTCCTTAATGAATTAAGCCTTTCTTCCTCAAGAAATTCTTAGCCTTCTCCTTATCTCTAAGATCATCTACAGATAATGTCTCTAAATATCTTCTAGCAGTATCTTTTACGCCGGGAGACAGATCCTTAACTATCTGTTCTATAAGTTCTCTCTTTCTTCTCATAAGATCACTTGGCTTTATAATAGCCAATATTCCACCTAAGCTATACTCTACTAAAACCTTATTTTAAACTATGTATCCATAAGAGGATCGATCGAGCCCTATGTTTATCTAAGACGTAACACATAGAATGAAAATGGTGTTAAATATGAAGAAAATAACTTGTCCATATTGCGGATACACAAGTGATCCTAGTGGATTTGTTTATATGTATGAATCGGTACTGTACGTAGCTGATCATGAGGTTTTACCCGAAGAACGTGATAGACCCATCCTAGTCATATGTCCCAAGTGTAGGAGAGGGTTCTTTCTAGAATCTCCATATAAGAAAATAATTAAGAAGATGAAGTAGTTTTATTCTTTAATCTAATAACAATCCTTTAATGGAGTATATGTCTTGTCCGGGATATATGGTAGTACGTGTCTTGTAGTTTTAGGTGAAAATACCTCTCCTTTTCTAACGATCTCCATGACTTCTTCTTTAGATGGTATCTTCCTTAGTAGTAGGTAATCTATTTCTCTCTTCTCAAGATCTCTCAGGGCATCTTCCTTAAGGCCGTAATATGCTAACTTTATTAATCCCTCAACATTTAGCCGATCAAGTATATGCGATACTTTCTTCTGTCCTTCAATGCCTCCGTAAATTATTATGCAGATATCCCCCCTACCAATTAATATAAAGGCATAGTCCTTTTCTTCAATAAGTTTATCAATATCCCCACTTTTGCATGTACTGTAGTTAATACCTTCCTCCTTAAGCTTTTTAAGAAAGATCTCTAGATCTCCTGAAAAGGCCGGGTACCAAGTATATAGCTTTACACGATTATCAAAGTAGTCAATGATAATTGATGGAGCCTTTTTTGCTCCAAGTTCTTTGAGTGCCGCCCATCTATGATGTCCATCGACAATTAAGTACTTGTCAGTACCGGGTATTGGTGCAATAATTAATGGCATATCAACTGCATCTAACTTCTTTATAAAATCCATGAGATCCTCTAAACGTTTACTAACAATTTCTTCATGTGGCAACATTTTATCAATATCAATCATAACAGGCTCAACACGCTTAATAGGAATATCGTACTTCGGGATTTTTATAATAACCTTTGATGACAATAATACATCCCCCATATACCTATAGACAGTATGTATGTTTATAGAGATAAATGGATTAAAAGAATTAAACTTAATCCCCTACTAAAAATAGTATCTCACTATTAATCCAGTTTTTCAATTCTTGAACAATTGGTCTAAATTCTTTCTCTAGCTTATAAAATAGAACTGGTAAAGACAGCTTCTTAGCTAAAGATAAAGTATGGCAATCTGCAAGACTTATTGGAAATCTACACTTACATATAGAGACAAGATCTGATAATGTATCTGTATTAACTATAGTGAAATAATTTGAATCCAAGATTAATCCTATTCTCTTTAATGATTCATCTATACCTAATATTCTACAAAGAATATACTTTGCCTCGGTAATGTTGAGCATTGTAATATATGGTATTATCTCTTCCTTTATTATAGACTTAATTAATTCCTTTCCATATGTTGTTGCTAAAGACATTTCAATGATTATAGAAGTATCAAATACCATATCTCCTTTTAATGATTCTCTTCTCACTAATTCTCTCCTCCTTTAATAATTTATGAGCTTTATCTACAATTTCCCCACTAACCTCCATATTGATGAGCCGCATTAATAGATGTGGATTTTTAGTACGACATCTATTGATAAGGATTCTTATAACATCATCATAATCAAGTCTTTTACCAAGTTCTGCCTCTAATTTAATCATTATATTTGTTAACAATTTTTTAGTTTCTTTAGATATCCTTATTGTTGTAGACAATGTATACACCATATACAATGTATGCAATA
>CAZITZ010000151.1:0-2797 GCA_964542295.1 uncultured Desulfurococcaceae archaeon | reverse complement strand
GTCTCTCGATCATCATTAAATTCCTCCTCCATATAAGTATTATAGCCCTTGATCTTTCTTATCATCTCAACAATGTCTATAGGTACCGAGTAGAGTCTAAATTCACGTCCATCTTCAAGTCTACAAGTAATTAATGTTCTTTGAGGCACAGGATAAGGTATCCCGTCTATTATAGCTTCAATAAATGTTATTGATGCTTCTATGTCATATACTTTTATAAGTTCTTCATCACTATATTCGCTCAAGATATTCTGCCTCAGCATCTACTTAGGTGTACATATGTTGTTAGTCATAACACTCTTATATAGCTATACACTCTTTAAGAGGTAAGGTTTTTATGGGGTTTTCTCTGTGGATATGGTTAGTAATGTATTAGTGAAATATGGGTGATAAATTATTGGCTACTGAGCAAAGTGTAGTTGTAAAAGTTAGAGAAATTAAACTCTTTGGTAAATGGAGTTATGATGGTATAATAGTACGTGATCCAAGTCTTAAGAAGTATATATCATTAAAACCAGTATTCCTTCCACATACTGGAGGCAGGCATGAGCATAGAAGATTTGGTAAGGCTGAAGTACCTATTGTTGAGAGACTTATGAATAAACTTATGCGTCCAGGACGTAATATGGGTAAGAAGCATCTGGCATATAATATTGTCAAGAAAGCATTTGATCTAATATATCTAAAGACTGGTGAAAATCCATTACAGATACTTGTACGTGCAATAGAGAATGCGGCTCCACGCGAGGAGACAACGAGAATCATGTACGGCGGTATAGTCTATCACGTAGCTGTTGATGTTTCTCCACAGAGAAGAGTCGATCTAGCATTAAAGCATTTAACAGAGGGTGCACGTAATAAGGCATTCAATAATCCAATGCCTATCGAAGAAGCATTAGCTGAAGAAATCATTGCTGCTGCAGAAAATGATCCTAGAAGCTACGCTATACAGAGAAAAGAAGAAATAGAGAGAATAGCTCTAAGCAGTAGATAGCATTTTCGCAACATAGTTGCCTTATTACATAAAACACTTATTAGTTTCCCTAGGATAACCTTATAAGACACTTCTCTCGTTATCTATTACAGTCTTAGAATCAGTAAATCAAGGCATATAGATTGGGTGGATCTGAGATGAGTGCTCAAAAACCACATCTAAACCTAGTAGTGATTGGACACGTAGACCATGGTAAGAGTACACTGGTAGGACACATCCTATATCGTCTAGGACTTGTCGATGAAAAGACTATTAAGACGTTAGAAGAAGAGGCTAAGAAGAAGGGTAAGGAAAGCTTCAAATTCGCATGGCTACTTGACAAGTTAAAAGAGGAGCGTGAACGTGGAGTAACAATTGCATTAACCTACTTAAAGTTCGAGACCAGGAAATACATATTCACAATCATTGATGCACCTGGACATCGTGACTTCATTAAGAACATGATTACTGGTGCTAGTCAAGCTGATGCTGCATTACTAGTAGTTAGTGCTCGTAAGGGTGAGTTTGAGGCTGGAATGAGTGCTGAGGGACAGACTCGTGAGCACGCTATCCTAGCCAAGACCATGGGTATTAATCAGTTAATTGTTGCAATTAATAAGATGGATGCTACTGATCCTCCATGGAGTGAGAAGAGATTTAAACAAATTGTCGAGATCCTCAGTAAGTTCCTTAAGTCAATAGGCTATGATCCAAGTAAGATACCATTCATACCAGTTAGTGCATGGACAGGAGACAACCTTATTGAGCGCAGTGTTAACATGCCATGGTATGATGGGCCTACAATGGTTGAAGCACTAGATACCCTAGTACCTCCTCCAAAGCCTATTGATAAGCCTCTACGTATACCTATACAGGACGTATATGCTATTAGTGGTGTAGGTACTGTACCTGTTGGCCGTGTAGAGACAGGCGTATTAAAAGTAGGTGATAGACTAGTATTCATGCCGCCAGCAGTAGTAGGTGAAGTACGTAGTATTGAGACTCATCATGTAAGGATTGAGAAGGCTGAGCCCGGAGATAACATTGGATTTAATGTACGTGGTGTTAGCAAACGCGATATTAAGCGAGGTGATGTAGCTGGCCATCTAGATCATCCTCCTACAGTTGCTGAAGAATTTACAGCACGTATATTCGTCATATGGCATCCAACAGCTATAGCTCCAGGATATACACCAGTACTACATATCCATACTGCTAGTGTTGCATGCCGTATTGTTGAGATACAAGCCAAACTTGATCCAAGAACTGGTAAGGTTGTTGAGAAGAATCCAGCATTCCTAAAGCGTGGCGATGCAGCTGTAGTAAGGTTTAAGCCTATTAAGCCATTAGTTGTTGAGAAGTATAGTGATTTCCCACCATTAGGAAGATTTGCTATGAGAGACATGGGTAAGACCATAGGTATCGGCGTAGTTACTGATGTAAAGCCTATGAAAATAGAGATTAGGAAGAAGTAAAATACATAGTTTTTAATCATAGAATAATACACAAAATATATAATTTGCCTATACCAAAGAGTTTTTCTACCCTCTAAACAACTAGTGATATCTAGGCAGATAAGGGGGATTAGAGGTAAGGTAAGGAAATGTCAATGGTAAGAATAAAGATTTGGAGTACAGATGTAGAAAAGCTCAATGAATTTGTATCAAAGATAGTTGATATAGCTAAGAGAACAGGCGTCCGTATAAAAGGACCTATACCTTTACCTACGAAAAGACTTGTAGTACCAACACTTAAGCTCCCTCATGGTGAAGGTAGGAAGAAATGGGAGCACTGGGAGATGAGGATACATAAGAGAATAATATA
>CAZITZ010000150.1:0-2897 GCA_964542295.1 uncultured Desulfurococcaceae archaeon | reverse complement strand
TACAGATTACTATAAACGATATATTCCTCCTCATAGTATTTGCTGAGATCATTAGAAGCGTGATAGTTGGTAGAAGAAGGCCAGAAATGTATCTTGTAGGTATAGCAGAAGTAGGCTTTGTGATAGCTATTCGTGAAGTCATAGCAGCTGTTGTTCTTGGAACAAAAACTGATCTTTTGCTTGCCGCTGTAGCTTCATTGATCCTAGCTATTGTTTTGCTAATAATATACAGATATATTTTGCCCCATAGAACTCCGGTTGTTCGTGGGAAGTAGAATAAAGTTTATTTTATTCATCTCATAAATGGTTATGAATGGTGATTAGTTATTGCCGAGTTTTACCAAACGAGACAAGCGTATTTGGGAGCATCCAATTCTTACTTTTAAACGTGGCAGAAAAATCAAGTTCTACTTTAATGATATGGAAGTAGAAGCTTATGAAGGAGAGAGTATCGCGGCAGCTCTATATGCTATTGGAATAAATGTCTTTACAAGAAGCATTAAACTCAATAGGCCACGTGGAGCTTTTTGTATGATTGGTAAGTGCAGTAGTTGTTTCATGAAGATAGATGGTATACCTAATTCGAGGACATGCATTGAACCAGTTAGAGAAGGTATTAAAGTTGAAGTACAGGAGGGATTAGCAGATATTCCTCTACAAAGTCCTCAGTTTGAGGCTGAAGATGAAGAGGTATTGGAAGACGTTGATGTTCTTGTTATAGGCGGTGGACCAGCAGGTTTAGCAGCAACCCTGGCTATGGCCAAATATGGATTAAACATTGTCTTAGTTAATGAACACTTTAAGCTTGGTGGACAACTTGTTAAGCAAACTCATAAGTTCTTCGGGTCAAAAGAGCTTTTCGGTGGACTGAGAGGTTTCCAGATCGGTGAGCACTTTGCTAAGAAGGTAAGGGAATATAGTAATGTAAGGATTTTACTACAGACAACGGCTTATGGTATCTTTCGTGGAGGATGGGTAGGATTAATGAGTAAAAAGAAGCTTTACCGTGTTAAACCAAAGTATATTATTGCAGCTACTGGTGCGAGTGAGAGATATCTAACGTTCCCCGGTAATGATCTTCCTGGGGTTATGGGTGCAGGTGGTGCGCAAACACTAATGAATGAATATGGTATATTACCAGGTGATGAAATCCTCGTAGTTGGTTCAGGTAATGTTGGAGTAATAGTGTCATATCAATTATTACAAGCTGGTGCCAAGGTTAAGGCAATAGTTGAGATCATGCCTTACTATGGTGCATGGTTCGTACATGCTGCTAAGATCAGGAGGTACGGCGTCCCAATATTGACGAGACATACAATTAAAGCTGCATGGGGTAATGAGAAGGTTGAAGGAGCTACTATTGTAGAAGTAGATGAGAAGTTCCAGCCTATACCAGGCAGTGAAAAGGATGTATCTTGTGATCTAGTCTTACTAGCCATAGGCCTAGAACCTGATACTAGGCTCTTTGCACAGGCAGGAGCTATTATGAAGTGGATCCCGGAGCTAGGAGGCCTAGTTCCTCTTAGAACACCGTATCTCGAAACAAGTGTTCCAGGCATGTATATAGCAGGTGATGCATCAGGTATAGAAGAAGCTACAACAGCTATGATCGAGGGTGAGATAGCTGGCCTAGATATAGTTGTTCGTGAAAAGAATATTGGAGAAGCTCTTGAGAGAAGGAATAAGCTATATGAATTCCTATGGAACGAGTATCGTACAGCTCCTGTTGTTGCAAGGGCTAGAGAGGGTAAGTTAAAGGCTACAGTTAGTGAAGAGGAGATGGAGCAACTTAGGAAGAAGCATCCATCACCTGTTTTTAATCCACGTGTTTCCCCTGAACAATTGATTTGAGGTGTCCATGTCTCATGGCTAGCCAAGTCCCTGAGTTTAAAAAGACTGGTGTAATAGGGGTAGATGAGTTAAATAGTATGGGGCTAATACCTCCTAGTGATCGATTGAAGAGAGGACCCGTAGTTATAGTTGAGTGTCCCGAGGAAATACCTTGTAATATATGTGTTGATGCTTGTCCCTTTGGAGCAATAACCATGGAGAATATAAATGCTATTCCTAAGATAGACTGGGATAAATGCATTGGATGTGGAGTATGTGTTCCTAAGTGTCCCGGACTAGCATTATTTGTTGTCGACTTGTCTAAGCCTGATAAAGCCTATGTAACTGTCCCACATGAATTTATACCGGTGCCTAAGAAAGGTGATGAAGTTATACTACTTAATCGTGTCGGTGAGAGAGTCGGGAAAGGTAGAGTTGTTAAGGCTTGGGAATTCAATAAGACATGGTCTATAACAGTAGAGGTTCCAAAGGAATTAGCTATGGAGGTGAGAGCTATATGGGTGGAGAAGTAAAGAAGAATGAAAATACAATTATTGTTTGTAGATGCAGAGACGTTACATTAGATGATGTTATCCGGGCTATAGAGGAATACAATATAACTGATCTAGAAACTCTTAAGAGAAAACTAGGGCTAGGCATGGGGCCTTGTCAGGGGAGAACATGTATACCATTAGTAATAAGGATCTTGGCTAGAAAGGTTAAGAAGAGTCCTGATGAACTCATGATACCTCGTATTAGAGCACCTATTATACCTGTTCAAATTAACCTATTGCTTAAATCAATTGACTTGAAAAAGCAGGAAAAGGGTTGAGACCATGATCAAGACTCATATACTCATAATTGGTGGGGGCATATCTGGATTAGCTATAGCTTATAATCTTGTTGAGAGGGGAGTCAAGGATCTCGTTGTAATAGAGAAAAGCTATATAGGATCGGGATCTACGGGTAGGTGTGCAACAGGAATTAGAGCCTCATTTACATCAGAGGAACATGTTGTCTTAATGAAACATAGTATAGAGCTATGGAAGGAGTATGTAAAGGGTGAA
>CAZITZ010000149.1:0-2922 GCA_964542295.1 uncultured Desulfurococcaceae archaeon | reverse complement strand
TTTTTAATCTCTAAAACCATAGGTCTGCCAGTGCCCAGCATACGTACATCAACATCCTCTCTACCACTAGCATGTAGAACCACCCTTTCGGCATCATAGACTTCTTTTAGAGCCTCATTAAAGAATTCCTCAATAGAGTATGGATACTTTCTGATACCTCTAGTAATCCATACTACATGAGATATGTTTCTAGCAGTCTTCCAATATCTACCAAGTAACAATACTGGATTTACAATAACATCATAATTACCTGTCAGATCGAATACTACTACAATGTCTGGCCTATTAAAGTCGGGTTCGATACCTAACTTATCTCTAACAATCTTACCAACTTCACGCTTAATCTCATTCTTAATAGACTCACTATACTCTAGACCAGATTCGCTAGCTATCTCGATCTCCTTAAGCTGCAATTCTCTATCAATACTTACACCTATTAAGAAGCTTGTAGCATTATATTCATTAATGGCTTTAATCGCTTTATCAGCTAATTCCTCAAAATATTTACGGCTAATGATGTTTTTACATAAAATACATTCCCGAGAGCTAATTGTCTCATTATATAAATGCTCATATAGTTTAGTCAGTGGCTCGCCGCCATTTTCAGCAAGCTTTCTAAGCAAGTCCTTATAGTTATCCCTATTATTTCTAATGATCCTATGAAGCTCCATGGTTAGTACAAGTTTTAAACTATAGCCTCTATCATCATTTCCTAATCCATGACCTAATTTAGCAAATAATCTACCTAGACAATGGTTACAGAGTGGATACTTTAATAAGATCTTCTTCGCGGATTCCAAGACATTATTGCTTAGCTCTATAGACAATTACTTTCCCCTTCCTCCTGACTGCTGTACCATACCAAGTATCTAAGACATAGTTTATTATCGTTATAGTGGTTCCTATTGAAGTCTCTCGCGGTATATAAATAGGTGTTTTTGGTGTATCCCTTAACAAAAGTTTCTTAAAATATCTTTCATTATTTAGGACTATTACTATTTCTTCATAAGATCCAATTGGATTATCAGCTACTGTCAATCCATTTCTGGAGGGATACAATATAGCTATTTGATCCTTTAATATGATGTTATGGTTTATGTGGACCCCTGGTAATTCTTTATTTTTACAAAAAACCGCTTTCGCAAATCCTCTTAGGCTACTTTGTTGAGGATAAAGATGCCTTAGCTCAAATCCATTGATCACATATGTTTTGTCGATAGAAAATAGACATAGAATAGTATCGATACGGATACCCTGCGATACAATAAATGTACTGAGTAATATATGTGAAGCCTTCTCAAGATCCAGACATGGATTAGCTAAATAATACAGGAATATTCTGGTTGGGGGGCTCAACGTAAAGCTCCAAGCCTTAATTTTTCTAGTAGATCCTTTCTTCTCCTTAATTGTTTTAGTAATTTTTTCATAGTATTATATTGTTTCAATAATTCTCGGACATCTTCTACATCAACTCCTGCTCCTAGAGCTATTCTCTTCATCCTCCTTCTATCAATGATCTCTGGATTGTCAAGTTCTTCATATGTCATGGAATTTATTACTGCAAGCCATTTCTTCATTTTAACTTCTGCTTGCTTAGCACTTAGATCTATATCTAGAGGTATCTTTAGTCCAAAACCAGGGATCATTTGAAGTATTTTTCGTAAAGGACCTAGTTTGCGAATGCTTATAAGCTGTTTATATATCAGTCTCATATTTAGTTTTCCAGAAAGCATTTCTTCAAGATCCTTTTCAGTAAATTCTATACGTACCCTTCTAACTTTCTCAACAAGACCCTCTATATCGCCAATACCAAGTATTCTCGCTACAAATTTAGGAGGCTTAAATACTTCAAGCTCATCAACTTTTTCGCCAGTGCCAATAAACTTTATAACTGCACCAGTAGCTACAACAGCAGATAATGCACCACCTCCTTTAGCTGTACCATCAAGTTTAGTAATCACTATTGAACCTATAGGTGTTGATTCATGGAACTTCTTTGCAATACTATATGCTTGCTGACCAATAGCTGCATCAACTACTAGAACAACCTCGTTAGGATTAATTTGTTTGGCAATGTCTCTCATCTCCTTAAGAAGATCCTCTTCCCGATGATGGCGGCCAGCTGTATCGACAATAATTATGTCAAAACCTTTTTCCTTAAACAATTTAACACCATTCCTAGCAATAGCTACAGCATCTTTATTACTTGGTTCACCATACACAGGTACACCAATCTGATCACCAAGTTGTTTCAACTGATCATAAGCTGCAGGCCTATATGTATCAGCTGCTACAAGACCTACTCGGTAACCTTCAAGCTTATAGTAATAAGCTATCTTAGCAGCAGTCGTTGTCTTTCCACTACCTTGAAGACCAACCAATAACATTATCCATGGCTTCTTTGGAGGTTTAATACTAGGTGCTTTCTCGCCACCAAAGAGTCTCGTAAGCTCTTCATAAACAATTGTTACAAGCCAATCCTTTCTGGTTATACCGGGCGGTGGCTCTTCTTCAAGAGCTCTTTCCCTAATTCTCTTTGTTAATTCAAAGACTACCTTGACATTAACATCAGCTTTTATAAGCTCTTTTTGAAGATCCTTAATAAACTGTTTAACTGCTTCTCTATATTCTCTATCGCTCCTAAGGAACTTCGATAGAGCCTTTCTAACACCTTCTAGTACCATACAAGCACCTGTCAAGAAAATATGTTTGGACCTAATTAAATCCAACTACTACATGAGTATTTTTCAAGCCAATACGATAACAAATTATTGAAAGAAAATTAAAATCTCAAATAATCAAATAGGGCCTTGTCCTCTTTAAATATAGTAAAAGTATGGAGCCGGGGGCGGGATTCGAACCCGCGGTTAAGCGGGTTTCTGTGGATGGGCGGCTTATTATTGACCCACTGCAGCCCGCCGC
>CAZITZ010000148.1:0-2953 GCA_964542295.1 uncultured Desulfurococcaceae archaeon | reverse complement strand
AAGAAGGTCTAGTGTAAACAATGTATATGCATCTATAGGCTTGGCAGATACAACAATATTAGGCTCATACATAGGACCCATAAGCTGGTAAGACACTACAATAGACAAGACAATGATAATTACTATTAATCCCAATGGCCTGAATCCCAGCATTTCCACATACACCACTTAGTTTATTAGCCCTGAACATACATAATACTAGACCCTTGAACATAATTGTCTAAAAATCAGACGTACAATAATTTGCTGTAATAATCAAGATATGTTATAAAGGCTAGTTAATATTCATGACTCCTTTAACATAAGATTTGCTTGGTGATAAATGTGATATTTCTCAACATAAGATCCATAAAATTTCAAGTATAACGTTATAAAGATAAGTTCACTAATAACTGATGAAGTATATGCAATGTTTTTCATAACGTAATCTACTAGACCCGGGCCTGTCTTTGAATATTGAAATAAGCTTTCATCAAAATATATAGGCTTATCTATGCCGAAAAATCCTAGCAATATTCCTATTAGGACTCCCAGTAAATATGATATAATCATGGACAAGATTAATCCTAAAATGATGTAAATGAATATATTCTCTTTATTATTTTTAATAATTTTAAGTCCATATTTGAAATAAGATATAATGATCTTCGGTTTACTACTTAAATAAATAGATGGAGAGATGGAGTAATGCAGTATTATAATTATGAAACCTATAATATTTAATGCTAAAACATATCTTCCAAAGATGATCAACAACTCCGTAGGTCTGCCAAAAGGATCGACTCTATACTCTGTATATTGTAAAATAACGTGACCAACTAGAGTAATGATTAGTAATGCTATTAACACTACGCTAAAACTAGAGATAAATTTCCTTAGAGAAGCTCTCCACCTATTACCAATAGATTCTTTAATATTATAAACATCAGCTATAAGACAGATCAGAAACAAGCCAAGTATGTATTGATACAGTAAGGCATACCCTAGATACCTATAGTCCATATGGTCTAAGAAGAGCCTAACATATCTAAAAAGTAAAGCGCTTCTAATATACTCGATCAGGAGAAAAGCTGTGATAATAAAAATAAATAATATAAGATATGGAAACATTCTTTTGGTACTACTTGACATTTATATCACCTTTCATTGCTTAGGCATTCTTTTTATAACCAATGTATAAGGCTCCGGAGACTCTCTAGGCCTGCCATGTTTTATAGGAATCTCTAGGCGAATAGCACTACAACTGGTCTGTGCATTACTTGAGTGGATATATACCTTAACAATTATTACTATAAGACCATCACTTGATACCATAGGAACAATATCGGCGGATTTTGTTAATTTAAAACGTCTTGCAACAGTATCTAAGAACATGAATTTACCGTTCTTGATAAGCTCGCCGTTAGACGCCCATGTAATATTGTATCCCATATAATCACTAGTTTCAAATGAGACCTTTTCAATAATGGCCTCAGTATCTTCTAATGCTTCAACCCATTTACCAACAGTAAAGAATATAAAATTCGATACAAAATCACCGATTAATGAAAATAATTCCTTCAATGACATAATAGATCGATATAAATCATATATCCATTTAAGCTCCTCAATAGCCCTATAAACCTCTCCAATGGTCCATGGACGGCCATCCTTGTAGCACTTAACAAACATCTTAATACACTTTGAATGACTATTCCTTACATAGCATTCAATAACCTTATCACACCATTGATAACCATTTACATAAATTATATCACTAGGTCCATTTAAACCCGTGTAAAAGTAGTTCTTACTAAACATTATAGTTACCTCCAAACCACTAATATAATAGTCCATGTCAACTATGGAAGTATTATGGAGCTGAGTAGCATTTGCCAGTATATCAAGTCTATAGGAGAATTCTGCATCGAAACCCATGTAATGGCTATATTCTTCACCTGAAAATGATATAGTAGTTAAGCCAACTAATCTACTTGACAGTGTATCGTATGTGTATAGTTTTGATCCTGTCATAGTGTAATAGCCAAATATAAATGATTCGCTTCTAGGCTTCCACAACACTGGATGTATTGGTAATGATATTGAAGCCTCTAAGAACTTTATATAAGCATCTTCTTGATCGAAAATGTCTGATTTTACCGATACTGTTAATCCTATCCCGCTATATGTTGCTGAAGAAACTATATCCTTTATGATACTTATTGGAATCCATATAGTTTGAGTTAGAGGACTCTTAGCTGGATGTATATGGTATGTATATACTTCTACTCCATTTAGTTTAAATATTAGTTGTGTCGGGCTAGATATTTGATACTTAAATACTAGCCTTAAACCATAATTGCTATCTAAGCTTGCATTAGAAGGTTTATAGAATCCATGTATAATGGGAGTTGTAAACAATACTACTTCATTACCGAGCTTCTTCCCCACAGGCTTAGTAAATCCAGTTGAACAAGATTGTCCTACTAATTCCCATCCATGTTTTACAGTCTTAGACTCTGGTGTCGGGCCATCATCTTCTCCACCTGTTAGATCCTTAGCAATAGTAAGATAAATCGTATTTACTCTAAGATCGCCTTGTAAAGGCCTCAAAGTTATATTATAGCAATAATAGTTAACATCATCGTATGATACAAGCCCGTAATCAGACAATGGAATTTCAAAAGAATCTTTAGAACCATAATCTAAGGCTAAAAGGAAGTTGCTACTATTAATTAGAATGTATGAAATGTATATTGTTCCACCTATTTCTTCTACCTTACGCAACATCTTCTTTATTGTCAAACTAAGTATACCTATGGTACGGTCATCTTTATTCTCTACATCGATATATAGCTTACCATCATATATACATGCTCCAACGTAAACACTAAACTCAGTTGTATTTGTAAGCCTGAAATTATCAGCTATATGTATGTAAAAGTACTCCTCAGGTCTTGGAGGTAGAGGATGA
>CAZITZ010000147.1:0-2957 GCA_964542295.1 uncultured Desulfurococcaceae archaeon | reverse complement strand
ATAGGTGTTTTAAGATATGAGTCTGGAAAAACAAGTTTTGCGCTTGAGCTACTGAATTCATTTAAGGAAGTAGGTATTGATATTTATCCATATAAACCAATAGGTGGACATAGTGGTTGGTATCAATATACAACAATTATTAATAGTATCAAACTAGGCAAACTCGTTGGTGAGGATGCCTATCATTATGCCGAAGCAATTAATTGTATTGAATGCATTGAACAAATATCTCCATTGGACTTTCTTCTAATTCCATATGACATTAAGTTTTATCAAGGTAGGATAAGGAGTTACATTGACCTCATAGATGATGTTTTTAAGCAAATAATACTGGTTAGACTAACTACAATGGCAGACGATGGTTTTCGAACAGTACATTACCTTGTAAAGGATAATTATAAATATATTCTTGAGTCTATGGAGAATATATTAAGGGATCTCGTTAAATCAATCAAGTATACTATTGAGATAGGTGTAAAGGAACTTACTTCTTTAATCCTAAATCCTGAATTATATTATATGTTAGATAATATTTTGGCATATCATGAATCGAGACATGAATTAGTATTGATAGAAAGCTTTAATGATGTGGCTTTACCTATACCTAGTGCAATTAATAGCTCGTATGTAATTGTTGTAGCACCCGGTAGAGTCTTACTTTATAATGGAAATAACTTTAGAAGAGCCGTAGAGATCGTGTCTGATGTATTTAGACCATTAGCTCTTAGTACATCTAGTATTTTAAGGATAATGAAACAACCTCTTCTAAGTCTACCTATTCCGCCTAAGCAACTGATTTATACTGGTGTTTCTAAGACAGCTAATGACATTGTATCTTATATAATTAATCATATTAAATGAGCCATTGTATATGTTTTACCAGTATCTATTTTATTCTGTCTACTTATATGTATAAGCAAAGACTAGATTCATTAGAAGGTGTATTTAGTATGGGAATGGAATATTTAAGAAAATTAGGATTTAATTTAATGGATACCAATATAGAATATACATTAAAAATAATTAATGATGCTCGGAGAAAATTTGTTAATATACCAGATTATAAGGCCTTATTTAGATTTTATGAAGAAATAGTTGAGAAAGTTAATCATGAAAGACCTGCATCTGCCCAGGCTATAAATATGCTTCGTGATCTTGGTAAGATCATTTTGAATGGTATTGATGAAAATTTATCTATTAAGAAGCTTCTTGAAAAGATTATTTCAAGTTTAGATTTATGGGAAAGACGTATTATTGAAGAATGTAATGAAGCTGCCCATATTGCTTCTAGAAGGCTTGTAGATGGCGACGTTATACTTACTCATAGCCGTAGTACATGTGTGTTAAAGGCAATAGAATATTCTAAAAAAGAGGGGAAGAGACTCACATTCTATGTCACAGAGTCGAGGCCTGGTATGGAAGGATTAGTAACTGCAGAGAAAATAAGTAATATTGGCTATCCTGTTAAATTAATTGTTGATAGTGCTGCTAGATACTTTATGAAGGATATTGATAAAGTTCTTGTTGGCGCCGAGGCTGTTGCGGTTAATGGTGCTGTTGTTAGCAAGGTAGGGACTAGCTTGATTAGTCTTATAGCTAATGAGGCTAGAGTTAGAGTCTTCGTAGTTGCCTCAATAACAAAGTTTGATATTGAAACATTATTTGGAGAACTTGTTGAACTGCCTGAGAGTGATTGGAGAAGACTTATGTCTCCAGATGTACTAGCTAGTTTGCCAGAAAATTATATAGCTCGTGTACCAATATTTGATGTTACCCCTCCACAATACATAGATGGTATTGCTACAGAACGAGGACTATTTGCTCCACAAGCAATACCTGTTGTACTTAAAGACGTATATGGTAAATGGCCTCCTGAAATACCTGAATTAGAAGAGCTTGTTAAGAAGATCAAGGAGATTCTGGGGTGATTGTCCATGAAAGTCCCTAATAAGGTACTTGAAATAGCTGAAGCAATAAGAAGTATGAGAATACGTGGAGCAGGTAGAATCGCACGTGCAGCAGCTGAAGCTCTGAAAATCGCAGCTTTAGAATATAGTGGTCCATTAGATGAAAAAAGCTTTCGTAAATACATGGCCCATATTGCTGATTTAATAATATCTACTAGGCCTACAGCCGTTAGTCTGCCTAATGCTGTATATTATGTTATGTATAGACTTATAACAAGCCATGGAGACCTTAATAAATTAAGAGAAGTAGTCATTAATACAGCTGATCGATTTATACAGGAAAGCATTGATGCCGTCCGAAAGATCGGTGAAATAGGAGCTCGGAGAATTAAGAATAACTCGGTTATTCTAACTCATTGTCATAGTACAGCCGCTGTATCAGTTATAACAACAGCATATAGAATGGGAAAAGTCGTTAAAGTATATAGTACTGAGACAAGGCCTTTCTTCCAGGGAAGAATTACTACACGTTACCTCCTAGAAGCAGGGGTACCTGTTGTACAGATACCAGATAGTGCTGTGCGTTATGTAATGCATGAAGTAGATCATGTAGTTGTTGGAGCTGATACAATAGCCAGTAATGGAGCTATTGTAAACAAGATTGGTACAAGTCAAGTAGCTCTAGCAGCTCATGAAGCACGTGTAAGAGTCTTTGTAGCCGCCGAAACCTATAAGTTCTCGCCATCAACCGTCATTGGAGAACTAGTACCTATTGAGATGAGGCCTCCTGAAGAAATAGTACCTAGAGAATGGATCGAGTCCCATCCAGGCATTGAAGTCCTAAATCCAGCATTTGATGTCACTCCACCAGAGTATATTGATGCAATTATTACAGAAATAGGAGTTATACCCCCTCAAGCAGCCATACTAGTATTGATGGATCGTATGGGATGGGCTTTGAGTAAACTTAAACAAGGTGAGATTGGTAAGATATTCTTTGAGGAAACACTAGAGGAGTAGATTATAAATGAAGAAGGAAGAGAAGTATAG
>CAZITZ010000146.1:0-2958 GCA_964542295.1 uncultured Desulfurococcaceae archaeon | reverse complement strand
AAATTATAGTGTATTCCATGCTATTATATATGCAGTACTATAACATATAGTAATTAGTAGTTCCATATCCCTAAACCTGGTGATAATTTTGGCAAGGATCTTAAATAAAGAACAACTATTAAGTTATGGAGATATTGAAGTTAAGGAATTATTGCTAGATTTGCTATTGAAGGGCTTAGAAGCTGTTGATCCATATAAGGCTGTCAAGAAGGTAATTAGTAGAGATAACAACTCGATTAAAGTCGGAGGTAAAACATTACATGTACATGGTAAGATCTATGTTCTGGGCCTTGGGAAAGCATCTTGTAGTATGGCTAAAGCTATTGAGGAGATCTTAGGAGATCTTATAGAGGATGGAGTAGTTGTAACAAAGTATGGATACAGTATCCCCTTGGAAAAGATTAGGGTTATAGAGGCAGGGCATCCCATACCCGATGTTAATAGTTTAAAAGCAGGTTATGAAGCATTTAAATTATTTAAAAGAATAGGTGAAAATGATCTTTTAATAGTCTTAATTAGTGGCGGAGGCTCTGCATTACTTGTATATCCAGCAGATAATATTAGTCTAGAAGATCTCATTAAAACAAATGATCTTCTGATAAAGAGCGGGGCAAGTATTCATGAGATCAATATTGTTAGAAAACACGTATCTAGAATAAAGGGAGGAGGTATTGTAAAACACTGTAAAGGCAAGATATTATCATTAATAGTATCTGATGTTGTTGGAGATCGTGTTGAAGACATTGCTTCTGGACCTACGTCAGCTGATACATCTAGTTTTATCGATGCTTATAGGGTCTTGAAAAATTATGGTTTATGGGATAAGTTGCCTACAAGTATTAGAAAATATATTAATAAGGGGCTTAGTGGAGAAGCTGAAGAAACATTAAAGGAGTTGCCTAATAGGGTCTATAACGTAATTATTGCTAGTAATGAAATTGCATGTAAAACTATATATGAAGAATCTCTGAGGAGAGGCTATAGGGCTCATATATTGACTACTACACTTGAAGGAGAGGCAAAGGATACTGCTTTAGCAATAGGATCGATTGTCCAGGAAATATATCGTTTTAATAGACCATTTAAGAAACCTGTTATCTTAATTGCTGGTGGTGAGACAACAGTTACAATACATGGAAAACATGGTATGGGAGGGCCTAATCAAGAATTTGCATTATCTATTTCACGTAAAATAGCTGATTTACATGGTACAGCTGTATTAGCTATTGATACTGATGGTACTGATGGACCTACAGATGCAGCTGGGGGTCTTGTAGATAGTTATTCTCTCAATAAACTTTTAGACACAGGTATCGATGTGGAGGAAGCTCTATACATGCATGATGCATATAATGCATTAAAGAAGATAAATTCACTTGTAATAACGGGCCCGACAATGACTAATGTTAACTCATTATTTATTATTGGAATTACTAAGTCTTCGCAATAAATATTATTAATTAAATCTAATGTTTCTATGCCGCCTTAACTTTATATATTATACACTGTTTACTAATCATGAGGGCTGCTAATGAAGTGTATGGAGGCATATAATTGGGTTGATGAATTCTTTATTGAGAAGGGTCATTTATTTCTGAAGATACTTAATGCTAGATGGGATAGTGCATGGAAAGTAGTTGATGACCTTGTTGACTTCCTTAGGAGCTATGGAATTGGTAAATGGGCTAGAATACTTGATCTTGGATGCGGTAATGGTAGGTTCTCTATAGCACTTGCAAGTCGAGGCTATAGAGTTAGTGGTATAGATATATCTCCAATCTACATAGCTGATGCATGGAGAAAAGCTAGGAGTTATGGTGTTCTTGACAGAGTTAGTTTTCAAGTAGGTAATGTACTTGATCTCGATAGATCTTTTCCAAGAGGATATTTTGACTCAACATTACTTATATGGACAACAATTATTGGATATTATGGTAGTAAGGAATACGATCGCAGGATACTTGAGAAGATCAGGAATGTGACAAGAGATAATGGATACTTATTTATCCTATGGACAACTAACTATGATCTTATTTCAATCAGGAAAAGCATGTGTGGCCTATCTAATTACATTGATGATATTGACGAAGAGTTTGTTCTAGTTGAAAAACCATCATTTGATCATGTAAAGGCTATTTTGGAGAGTACATGGATATTTTATAGGAAGAGAGATCGTGATCTAATATATTTTGATGAAGTAAAGATAAAGCTTAAACTATATACATTACATGAAATAGTTGAACTAGCTGAGAAAAGTGGATGGAAATTAGAAGCGGCATATCATAGTATTAAAGATAAATCACCATATAAACCAGGTAAAAGTGGTTTTAACATTGTTTTTAAGGCTATATAGATACTTTGAATAATGAGATTGGGTTTATAGAATTTTAAATGATTCATATAACATATGTAAGATATTTATCTGCAAGTAAATTTAAATATAAAACCTGCATTACAATACTTAGAGGTGTAATTATTGTATAGTAGAATATTAGCGTCCCTTCCTATAATTATACTAGTATTAATGATGCCCATTACAGTATCTCAACCCTTATCAACCACCAAGCCTTTATGGTTTTATCCAATGCCAGCTTATGACATTGCAATATCAAATGATGGCGCTATGGTTGCTGTAGCATCTAATGGTGTCTATGTATATAATCAGGATGGAGATCTATTATGGCACTGGCCTGCTGACTCAAGTGTTTATGTAACTTCAATAGATATGACTGGCGATGGAGATGTTATTGTTGCCGCTATATATAACTCATCAGAACCTTCATATAGGATAGTTTTCTGGAAAAATGCTGGTTCTTTGTCTGGTACACCAGATCCAGACTGGATTAGTTCCAATATAGGAAGTATTATTGGCCCAGAAGCATTAGCCGTATCGGATAATGGAAACTATGTTGTAGCCGTTGGCACAGGAAATGGTATGTACTTCTGGAATAATACACT
>CAZITZ010000145.1:0-2983 GCA_964542295.1 uncultured Desulfurococcaceae archaeon | reverse complement strand
TAAAAATTGGTATCCTAGGAATATCGCGAATCCTAGAGTTAATGGAGGAGTTATTGAAAGAAGTAATAGAATACTACCATATCCATAGAAGTCCCCTATAATCTGTTTTAGAGAATATAGTTCTAATAATATAAATGACGCTGTTAAAACAACGGATCTTGTTGTACCAGCTACTATAAGGGTCATTAATAGTGGAAGAATGAAAACTGTTAGGAAATGTAGTAATACATATGTAAATTGGCTTGAGAGAGTTCCAGTATCTATTCCACCAGTCCATAAAGTGGTTAAGAAATCTTGTAATAACTTAGGAGACATACTGATTGTATAGACTAGGATTGTATTTAAGGCTAGCAACATAATTAATGTCTCTAATTTAATATACTGGCTACCATTCATTTCTAAGCTCCAACAGATTCTCTCTACAAGTATATGTTTCTATTATAAAGGGCTATATTCATTATTCTGAGAGTGTAGCGTAGTAGAGTGGTTAGTATGGATATAAAGCCCATCATAGATGTTAGGGAGGTATTTAGAGATAAATGTATAGCTGATTGCTTAGCCAGCATAGGTTATAAAAAGATCTCTACTTTACAGTATAGAGTCTTTAAGAAAGTATTAATGGGATATACTGTTATAGTTATAGCACCTACAGGAATCGGTAAGACTGAAGCAGCAGTATTTCCCATACTCTATAACATTAGTAGAAAGAAGATTAAGCCCATTGGAGCCATCTATGTCACTCCATTAAGAGCTCTTAATAGGGACATGGAATATAGATTAAGGAAAATAGCCCAGTGTTTCAATTTAACTGTAGCATTAAGACATGGTGATACTCCCCAGTCTTTAAGAAGAAGAATTAGAGAGAATCCTCCACACTTACTCATTACAACACCGGAAACGTTTCAATATATTCTTGTCGATAATAGATTTAGAGACTATTTAGTAAATGTAAAATATATAGTTATAGATGAATATAGGGAAATGATTACAAGTAAAAGAGGTATTGAATTATTATCTGCTATAAATATTCTTGAGAAGATAATTGGTAGAAGAATTATAAAAATCGGGTTAACAGCTACTTTAAGAAGAGTATATGAAGCATTATCTCTAATGGATAACTTATTATACTCTGATATTGTCGAGGCAAGTGTAGGTAAAGGAATGGAAGTCTCTATAGAGACTCCTGGTGAAAAATATATTGCTCTTGAATATGAGGTTGATCCTGGCTTTTATAGTCGTTTGTCTAGAGTTAAGGAATTAATTAATAGGTATAAATATGTCTTAGTCTTTGTTAATACAAGAGATCTTGCAGAAAGGATTGGTTGGGGTTTATCTAGTTTATTTGGCTTTAGAGACAAGGTAATGGTCCATCATGGAAGTTTATCTAGGCAACATAGGCTTAGAGTTGAGAGGCTATTTAGAGATAGGAGAATTAATGCTCTGGTTGCAACATCTAGTCTTGAACTAGGTATTGATATAGGTCATGTAGAATATGTCGTGCAATACATGTCGCCAAGACAAGCTGTAAGGCTCATTCAGAGAATTGGAAGGAGCATCCATAGAATTGAAGGGGTGCCTAGAGGGTCAGTAATTACCTTGGGGAATTTCTTTGATGTACTTGAGTCAATAGTTATTGGTAGAAGAGCTCTCTCCGGTCAACTCGAGGATGAAGATATTCCTCAGAAACCACTTGATGTACTAGCTCATCAAATAGTTTTAAGGGTCTTGGTAGAACCTGGTATTAAATATGATGATTTATTCTTAGAATTTCATACTTCTAGAGTATTTAATGAACTAAGTGAAGAAGAGTTTAAACAAGTAGTTGATTATCTCGTGTTATCCCGTATTATTAGGATCAGAGATAACAGGCTTTATCCTAGTTATAGAGCAAAGATTTACTTCTATCGTACAACAATGATTCCTGATACAAGGAGTATAGCTGTTATCGATGTGAGTACTGGTAAGAAGATTGGCGTATTAAATGAGGAGTTCATAATATTAAATCTCGAAGAAAATTCAATACTCGTACTGGGCGGTGGTTCATGGAAAGTCATAGGCTTCGATCAGGATGAAGGCAAGCTCTATGTAGAGCCAGTCGAGGAAATAACTCAGATCATTATACCAAGATGGGAGGGTGAAAGCATTCCTGTCGAGTATAAGGTTGCTCGAGAAATGGGTGCTTTTGTTAGACTAGCCATTAAGAGAGATATGAATTATGCAATGAATAGGCTTGGTTATCACAACTTAAAGATCTCTAAGGAATCCAAGAAGATCATAGATAATTTGCTTAATTCTGCAATATCCAATGATATAGTTCTGCCTAGCGATCGGAATATGGTTATTGAAATTAATTCTGAGAATAAATACATCATACTATATGGGTTCTTTGGCTCGAAGGTGTCTAACACACTTAAGGAGATAATTCTTGCTTTAACTAGAAAACACATATATGCACAAGTATCAGCTTATGCTACACCATATTATATTATTGTATCATTTGAGAATTATAGACCCAAGATCGATGATGCATATGAAATTATTTATAGATTAAAAGCTCTTGGTAGTAATCCTAAACTATTCGAGAAATATGTTTCAAAGATTATAAGGGAAAGCAAAACCTTCTTATGGAGAATATTTTTCGTTGGACAAAGATTTGGAGCTATAGATATTAGGAAGAAAGAAAAGCTTTCTAGGAGTATTCTCAAGGCCTTAGCCGATACGGTTATTGGTGTCGAGGCCTATAAAGAGACCTTACTTAGAGACTATGATCTTGTAAATACATTTCATTTATTAAGAGGGCTATATAGGGGAGCATTAAAGGTATATGTGTTTATAGATCGAGGGTATGTTTATCCACTATTTAAAGAAGCTATAAATAGAATACCAAGTTCTATGGAATTGCATGTAATTGATCTTGAGACGTATAAACATCGTTTGTTGAAGAAAAAGGTCTCCTTAATATGTATGATCTGTAGCTATAAGT
>CAZITZ010000144.1:0-3037 GCA_964542295.1 uncultured Desulfurococcaceae archaeon | reverse complement strand
AGTAAAACCATTGATGGTATAGAATGCCAATCATTACAATGAATTATATCTGGGTAAATACCTATTTCCTTCATCTTCTTTGCATATGCTTCAATACCTTTTGTAAATAATACTATTTTATCCTTAAGACTGCTACTGTAAATTAATTGTTCCTCTAGTAAGTCTCCAGAGACAATAATGTGTGGCGGTTCAATACTATTGACTTCATAGACCGTGATCTTCTTTTCATTAAGGATCGTTGAAACAATAGGTTTTGCAAGACCTTCTTTAATAAAGTAAGATATTTTACCATGCGAAGGTGTTATCACCATTGCTTTAATGCCTTTTTTAATCAATGCTCTCGATAAGTTAGGAGGGACTTCACCTAATCCTCCAAACTTCCTTACATTTCTAGATTCAAATGTAATCATCCATACCCTTTCTAAATCCATGGCCTTGCTACACCACATTATACTGGTATGTTATATCTGCTTAAGTATAAATTATAGGTATTATTAAATAGATAGAGTAAAAAGTCTTAAGAATGTTTCAAAAGCTTTATGTAGATAATCATTAATGCCCATATACTTCCAGGTAAAGCTATCATAGTTTCCGGGACACTAACTCCTAATCCATGGATTACATCCTTTTCGATAAGTATGTATGTTAATACGCCTAGGATACCAATAACTGTAAATAATAGTGATAAATATCTAATCCTTCCCCTAGCTTCAACAATAGTATATATGATCATCGTTATGAGGAGTAATAGGAAGAACATTACAGAGAATATGTAATGATGTGGTTTAAATCTTTCAGGGAAAACACCAATAAAGGACAACGATATAGCCGTAGCAATCAATACATATGGATAAATTCTTCCCTTACCCACTAAGCCTATTGCTGTCAATGCAAATAATATTCCGGATAAAATAAGTCCATAATTAAATATGGGTTCGCTAAGCCTATTACATAAATCAATACATTGTTTTATACCTCCGCAGGCAGTCACCCAATCTCCAAGATCACTAAGAGCGTTTTCTCTCCAATCAAAACAGCCGGAGACTCCTATAGCTAAACCTATACAGATCCAAGCTATTAGGAATGATAGTATCCCTATATAGCCTAGAATCCTTGCTGAATTCATTCCTTACCTCCTTATATATAATCTTATACGTTGTTTAAATTCCCCTCCCGGCTCAAGACTAATATTATATATAGGCATTATTCCTAGTCCTTCGAAATTATGTATAATCCCTTTCTCAGTACGAGCAGGCATATTTATTGGAGAGATCCAGTATGTTGTCTTACTACTCGTCTCAATAACTATATCAGGGAATATTGGGCTCTTTATAACTACATGTTCTGTTTCACCAGTCCATGTATTGTTAATGCTATGATCAACATTATTTACTGTATAACCAGTGAATCCAGCCTTAATCCTATTCCTTGGTAATTTAGGAGCTATAGTATATTCTAAGCCAAGTAGTCCCTCTATAATAGAATTTCCTTGATTTTCAAACCTATACTCTAAAGTTATACATGGATTTTCTGTTGATATGACTACTCTCTTTTCTACAAATAATTCTACTGGTTTAGAACCTGGTGGATAATAATGTGCTATTCTCCTCATAATGAGGACTCCGTTTTCATCAACCTTACTAACATACTTTCCAAGGGCTAGATCGCTCCAATCAATGAACGGTGTATTATTTATCCAATCATTTAATGATGCATGGGGAGCCCATAGATGCTCTCTAGCGCTTACTCTTCTATACCAATCCGGTATGAATCCCATACCTTCAAGATAGGGCTCATAGTATCTTGTCATGGTATTTAGTAAATTATGTTCATATCCTTTCTCCTTATAATCCAACTCAAACAATGTTCCGCCGTCACTTGGCTTAAAATATGCATTGAGTAATGGTGTTTCTATAAGGATCTCGCTTTCGCCGTCAAAATCGAAATCTATTCTTCTAATAATAATTTTAGATGATCTATAGTATTCAATAATTTCCTCTGCTATTCTCTCAGCTTTTACATAATTCTCGTATAGTGCTTGTCTTAAATGGGCGAGATAAATCCCGCCAAATAATCCATGCCAATAAGCATCGTTGCATTGTCCCAGATGATAATATCTCCATACATCGCCTCCTACATTAGCCTCCTTAAGCTTAGATCTAACAATAAGCATCTTTTTATGAAGATTATTACTCTCACGGTATTTAATCAAGAAATTCCTAAAATACCCTCCACTCCATTCAAGCATTTTATCATAGCTGCCATGGGGGAGATAAAGGAGGCCTTTAACGCCGTAGAGTTCTAGATATTCACTAGGATGAATAGGATTTATTTCATGTTTTCTCTCCCTAAGCTTACTAAAGAAGTCATTAAGCCACCAGCGAGCCCATTCACGATCTCTCCATTCACCAAATTTTTCAGCATCACTTCCCCACAAAAGATATTTTATACCCGTTTCATCTGCTTTACTAAGCATGTAGTTAAACACATCTTCAGAGCTTCTCCATGGAAGTACGTATCGTAGTTGAGTATCTATAAAGAAAAGCTTTAACCTATAACCACTATCCTCTGTCATCCATGCATAAAGTGAATCATCTCCTCCCCGACCTCCACGATACAATGTACTATCATCAAGAAGCACATATTCGATTCCATTTCTTGCTAAAGCCTCAACAATATTAGGTTCCCAAACACGTTCAGGTAACCACATACCTCTTGGCTTAAAGCCAAACTGTTTCTCAAAAACCCTCATGTATTCACGGACCTGCCAATAACGATCCTCTGGAGGAAGTATCGGTAATATAGCTTCACCAATGCTCCCGGCAAGAAACTCTATAGATCCATGATCGCCTAGTTTAGCTATTTCAGATAACCAATCAGGATATCGATCGATCATTTCAAGAAGCATTGGACCACTAATGTGAACAGCTATTTTAATATCGGGATATTTCTTAAACACATCAATTAATAGTCTATAGCAATTCTCATATATTCTCTCAAAAACCCAGTCAAGCTGTCCAACAGGTTGATGAAAATG
>CAZITZ010000143.1:0-3090 GCA_964542295.1 uncultured Desulfurococcaceae archaeon | reverse complement strand
TTGTAGTAGTGGACCTAATGTAGCTTTAACAGCTTACGATGTATGCCGTATAGCTAGATACCTTAATGTTAATTGGAGGGAGTTACGTGGAAAATACATTATCGCTATTATTGCCGATATGATTGCTATACCAGCATTAAGAGGGGTAGGTGATGGTAAATGCGCGTTTCTAGAATTCAAAAACGGTCTTCCAACTTGTTCAATATATCTTGTCCGTCCATTGAGGTGTAGATTATATCCATTTCTACCTGTTAGCCCTAGCAAACGTGATATCATTTATGTTGATAGGTATTGTCCTGGTGTTGGTAAGGGTCCTTTAATAGAGCCTCCGTGGAGTGAACTTGGCCAGTACTATGACGAGGTCTCTAACCACTATAGGAGGATGTATGATCTAGTATTTAATGAAGGCTATGAACCATTAGAAGCATTAGAAAAGCTTATTGATGAAGTGTGTAATAGTATGTAGAAATATGTTTTATCTTATCAAGAAATTCTTTTATATATTAAAGACATAATATTCTCCATGAGGGTGTATATAGATTTGACATCATGTAATGAAGCCCTTAAAATGATTAAAGAATGGCTTGTACAAGGTACGCCTAATGCACAAAATCTTGTTGATTTTCCGTGGGAGGTTGAGGCTATAGATAAAAATACTCTTAAAGCTGTACATCCAAGGTTTCCTATTGAGATAGATATATTGTGTAGTGATGAAGCTAAGAGTATACGTGCTACAATACTCACTCCTCTTGAAACAATTAATCTTGACAACGCTAGTCGTGTAAAGCTTTATCGAAAATTATTAAGATTAAACAATATGCCTCTTGCAAAGTACATGTTGTATGGAGACGAAGATTCTATAGGCGTAGCTGTCGATCTAAGTACTTTTACTTTAGGAAAAAAGGAATTCAATGATGCACTGGCATTCCTTATATCTGGCTTAGTAACTGTAGCTAAGGAATTTGGTGTAGAGGAGGCTATCTATATGGAGATGGCTGAGGAGCTTGCAAAACTTGTTGCCCGCCATTTTGAGGAGGGATGGAGTCGTGACAAACTAATTGATTACTTAGTAAATATTGTTGGGATGAAGAAGGAAGAGGCTGAAGAATTTCTTAGAAATATAGGTATAAAGCCTGGCAAGACTAGAGGTCTTGGCATAACACCTACTATGTAGGATATCCATATTTTTTCCTAAACCATTTAATCTTCTCCATGAATTTCTTAACACGATCAATATCCACAGGCTCAAATACGCTTCCGTGACGCTTAAAGTATGTTCCAACAATGAATGCATCAACAAGCCTCCAATATAAACCAATATTTTCCAGTCTAGCACCACTGCCAAGTATAACTGGTATTGAGGTATATTTTCTAACTAGATAAAGGTCTATGGGATCAACTGGTTCGCCTGTACGAGAACCAGATACAATTAATGCATCTGCTAAACTTCTTCTATGGGCTTCGATCGAAGCTTCTACGAGGTCCATTATAGGCTTAGAATGCTTGCAGTTTACATCAGCGAATATCTTGGCTTTACAATTGAGCTTCTTCTTAATACTCTGTATGTCACGAGCTATAGGCTGTAATAGACCCTCTGGACCCCATAGAGGTTCTGAGTAGGCATTAACACGTATAAAATCAGTACCAACAACACATGCTATGGCCATGGCCTCAACTCCACTATTACGGAGTAAATTAATACCAATAGGAACTGTAGCTCTCTTCCTAATTTCCCAGACAATAATGGAAAAAGCAGCTATTGTCTCAGGATCCTTTATTCTCTGTTTAAACGGTCTATCCATAAAGTTCTCAAGAATAATTCCATCTACTCCACCAGCTATTAATGCCTCAAAATCTCTTAAAGCATAATCAATAATATCTTCAAGATCATTTTCCCACCTAGGAGTCCCTGGTAGCGGTTTTAAATGGATCATTCCTATGACGGGCTTAACTACATTGAATATTTCTATTTGCCTTGGAGCATACAAGTATATTGTTTTCCTCAAAGACTCTACACCTATTTAGATATATATGGTCTAGAGTAATTAATTATTAAGTAAAGTAGGTTGCAGAAAGATGCAAACCGATAAAAAGATATATGTAGCGATCATTATTGCTATGGTTATCATAGTTCTCATTATACCCTATCCAGCCGAGACAACTTTACCAAAAAGACAGGATCCGAATATGGATATTGGAGAAACAATAAATATAGATCTTGAAAAATTTATCAATAATTTAGAAGCTTTAAAGGCACTAAATGATTCTGTAGTTGATGCATATATTTCAGCTATAGAGAAAGCTATTAGTGCAGGAGATTATGAAACAGCTAATGAACTTCTTAAACAACTCCAAGGTTATCTTAAAGAAAAATATGGTGATGAACTATTTACCGATAACCCGGACTTAGCTGGAAATATTTCTTTAATAATGAGTACAAAGAACATAACAGATACTGGTGCATCCATAGACATTGTTGACTTCATTGAAAAGTATGGAAAATTATTGAATAGTACTTCACTAATAGACCTTGCAGAGAAGATCAAGTATAATCCTGCAGAACTTACCAGTGATGATATTAAGAGAATATATGAACTTATATCTTCTTTACATGGTGAAACACAGGGGACTTTTGAACTGCCTGAGATACCAGAGAATATTAGTCAGGGTTTAGGAGGCATAGAATTGCCTCCTATGTCCGAGTTACCTGCATTATCTGAAGCTCCTATGTCTGGCTCGTCATTATTGGCTCCAACAATTATACAGCCTGCTTCTTCTTGGACATTTCTTCAATTTCTAGCTATTTCTCTAATTGTAGCTTTAATATTTCTTCTGGTGCGTTATAGGCAGCAAATATACAATACTTTATCTAAGAGCTTTAAGAAAATAGTATTTAAGTCTAAGGATTATCTAGACCTCGTTCTAGGTACTAGAATAGATGATCCCGTTGTCCAGATATATAGGAGATTACTATTTTACCTTAGACTACATGGATATAAGAGGAGACACTATGAAACGTTAAGGGAATTCTCTACTAAAATAGGAGAAAAAGAATTGAGAAATATAGTATTTAAGGCTACAGAGGCCTAT
>CAZITZ010000142.1:0-3132 GCA_964542295.1 uncultured Desulfurococcaceae archaeon | reverse complement strand
GATCCGGCGAAGCTGAAGACCGGGTTGTCCGGGGTTCAAATCCCCGCGGCGGCATTTCTTCTATGCTACCAACCATTGTGTTTATTTTGCAGAATACATTATTTTCCAATTGGGTGCTATATCTTGGCTAGGGTCCTAATTATTCCATTGACTAGGCCTTATGTAATTGACTACTTAAATATATGGGCCTCTAATTTGAGAGAAAGTTTCTCTAAAGTAGGTGTGTCTATAGATGTTCTCATATGGCCTGATGTATTGAAGCCTCCTATGGATTGCTTTGTTTGGAATAGAATGCAGTATCTTAGTCCTTGTTTACTTAAGTGGCTTTATAATTATGTATCCAAGATTTTTGAAGATTATATTATTGGCATAGGATATCTAGATGGGTTTGAGCATGGTTTAAACTTTGTATTTGGAGAAGCGTCTCCTGGATTAAGAACAGCTATAATCTATACTAAGAGACTTGATCCACGTTTTTATGGGAATAGATATGATTTCAATTTATATATTCAACGTGTATCTAAAGAAGTTATTCATGAATTAGGTCATTTATTAGATTTAGGCCATTGCAATAACAAAGAATGTGTTATGAGATTTAGCAATAGTGTTTATGAAGTTGATGAAAAATCCATGTTCTTCTGTAGAAATTGTTCAGCTAAGTTGATGAAAAAACTTATCTAAATGTCAAGTACAAAATATGCTTTCCACCCGTTTTCTTCACGTACTATTTTCATTAAATGATACGTTATTGCTTTTACCTCAACCTTAGCTTCATGTCTTTCTGGATCGAATTCTTCGCCCATACATGAGCCTTTGACAAAGTAGTCTATTTCATTGTTTTCTCTAGAAACTACAAACTTATTAACTCTGATTTCACTGCACATTATATTTTCAGAATAATATATTGTTAACAATTCTTCAAGCCAGCGATAAAGCAAATTCTCAAGGTCTATTCCATGAGCCTCTATATCTCTATAGATCCTCTTATTGATCTTATTTGTATCAGTCATAGTTTCAAATAATGCTATGCCGGCATTCTCTAATAACTCAATAATATTTTCCCCATATGCAAGTATATATACATCAGCAGTATGTTCCAAGTAATCGAACTTACCTGGTAAACCATGTTCAACGATTTTTGCCTCATTAACCAATAGTTTCACCTCTAGATGACTATCCACGTAGAGACTCTTATACTTTGGACCAGATAAAGACATGTGTTTATTAGAAACAGTCGGCTACATAATCTCCACATCATAATCGGTTCAGGCCAGTATCCTCATCCCGGATTAAGCCTAGGTGTTGTTCTTCATCATATCTGCTTCGGCCGTTTTCAGCATCTATATGAATAATTTAATTTAGGGATTATATTGTTTTATAGTTATTCTTTATTAATGTATAAAATCTATTATAGTATTCTAGAGGAGTTCTGGAGGTGGAAAGGATATGATGGCGGCTATCCTTGTCGGTGGATTTGGTAAAAGACTCCGTCCATATACTGAGGAGCTTCCAAAACCTTTGATTCAAGTAGCTGGAAGACCTATTCTTGAATGGCAGATTGAATGGCTAAAGAAGTATGGTATTAACGAATTTGTATTACTTGTTGGTTATAGAAAAGAAAAGATTATAGAATATATAGGTAGTGGCAGTCGTCTCGAAGTAAGAGTGACTTATGTTGTTGAGGACGAGCCGTTAGGTACTGGTGGAGCATTAAAGAATGCTGAACATATCTTGTCTAAAACTAATATATTCTTAGTATTGAATGGAGATATATTGACTAATCTAAATCCTGAAAAATTAATTGAAACCCTGAAAAGTAATAGGAGATTTATAGCAGCAATTGCAGCAATACCTTTACCAAGTCCTTATGGTATTCTTGAAATAAGTGGTGATATTGTAAAAGGCTTTAGAGAAAAGCCGAGATTAAGTGATTATTGGATTAATGCTGGAGTATATGCGATGACACCAGATGTATTTGATTACCTGCCTGATAAAGGTGATATTGAAAAAACAGCATTTCCTAGAATGGCTTCTGAGGAAGTATTAGCTGCAGTAAAATATATTGATATCTTCTGGAGAAGTATAGATACACATAAAGATCTTGAAGAGGCTGCCCGAGAAATAACTAGTCTAGGAGGTCTATAAGGAGTCTCTAATCTCCATTTTTAATCTGCTTACAGTACTCATAGACTATATTATCCAATATTACATGGAGACATTGTTTTTCATCAATAATTACTGGAACATTATATGCTCTAGCTATTTTAAATAATTCACCCATAGTATTAACATGTATCTTCCCTTTATGATAATTACTTAGCTTACGAGCATTTATTATTAAAGGTTTAAATCTCTTGATATAGTATTCTAATTCATCTTCTTTACCAACATATTTATTTCGAAGAACCATAGCAAGTATAAAGAAACTTGTTGTTCCTGATATTATAGTTGATATCAGTGTTAATCTTCTAAAATCATAAACTGTATAGGATCCAAAAACCATGTTTTGCTGAGTATTTGTCATCTCATCTTTATATTCTTTATTAAGATCAGAATAAGATATCGATAATTTATTCCTTTCTGTAGAGAAAGTTAATATTATTTTAGATGTAATACTGTATTCTTTTTTCTTTTCAGTATCATAATCTACTAAACTCGTTATCTGCACATAAATAGTATATTTAAATACATATGATTTAGTGCCTGTTTCAGCACTTATTTTATCGACAATTGATCTTATATTAGATAAGTTTATAGGTATCCTTCTTTTAAAGGAACTATCTTTCACCATGGTCTCGTTAATCATTTTTATATTCTTAGACCATTCACCTACATTAATTACCCCATATACCTTATACTGTGTTTCCTGTTTCCTTATTTTTCCATATTCTGTATTATTGTATATAATTGATTTAAAAGATATATTTAACTCTATATCCTTAACAAGATTAAGAACAACTACACTTTCCTCAACATAAGGCTTATAATCATATATTAATGCTGGCTTAACATAGAACTTTGTCTTTGGTATTAAAGATAATTCTCCATAATTAATAACGTGCTTACGTATTATTATAGGCTTTAACGAGTATGCATGTGATAATGCTAGTGATGACACTATAAACATTATTA
>CAZITZ010000141.1:0-3138 GCA_964542295.1 uncultured Desulfurococcaceae archaeon | reverse complement strand
GGGGCCTCTATGGTTATCTAGCATATAAACCACATGTAGTTAATGAAGAAACTATTGAAGTAGAATATCCTAAAGGCATGCCATGCCGGCCTGTATACATTGAAATACATGGATCTTCAGTAACCGACATTTATATCAAGTATATATCATAAAATCATTTCATGACATTCTTTCTTAAAGATCACCAGGTTTATATAAGATCTTGGTAACAATACTATATGGTGATGGCTTGTGCGTTTAGCTATCACCTTTTCCGTATGCTTAACACTAGTCCTGCTAATATTATCAACTATAGGAAGTTTAGGATTAATAGCATATAGTGCAGATATAAGTAGTTCTCAAACTCAATATAAATGGACTATTATGATCTATTTAGATGCTGATAATAATCTTGAGAGTGCAGGTATCAGTGACTTTAATGAGATGGAAGTTGCTGGATCAACTAATGATGTTGCAATAATTGTTTTAATGGATAGGATCGAAGGATATGATGAAACGAATGGTAATTGGACTGGTGCAAGAATCTATAGGGTATTACATGATATAGATAATGAGACTATAAATTCAGAGTTACTTCTTGATCTTGGAGAAGTAAACATGGGTGATCCATCTACAGTAGTATTCTTTGTAAACTATACAGTTACATACTTTCCTGCAGAACACTATGTTCTTGTATTCTGGGATCATGGTAGTGGATGGAAAAGAAGTGAAGGAATTAGTGTAAAAGGTATTTGTTGGGACTATACTGATGGTGATTACCTAACTCAGTCAGAACTTAGGGAAATAGTCAATGAATTATCTTCCCTTGGAATACATCTGGATATAGTGGGATTTGATGCGTGTCTAATGCAGATGATCGAAGTAGCTTATGACTTTATAGATTTCGCAGACATTATGGTTGCCTCCGAAGAATATGAGCCTTTAGATGGGTGGTATTATACTAATTTCCTAGTCCCATTAATACTTAATCCTAATATGTCTTCTGCTGAACTAGCATCAAAGATTGTTGATGCATATGAATATTACTATACGAATATTCTGCCTCTTCCATGGACAACGTTATCAGCAGTAAATCTAACAGCTCTTAATGATGTAATTACTTATCTTGATAGTATGGCTAAATGGTTAACGTATGAAGTATACTTCTATCCAAATAATGCTTCAACCATAAAGATACTTAGGGATAAAACACAGAGCTTCGGTAGTGGAGACTATATAGATCTCTATCACTTTGCCATGTTAATATATAGCACTCCCGGCTTTGTTTACGATCCAAGGCCTAGTGCGTATCAATTAATGAATAGTATTAATAAGTCCATAATTGCGAACTATGCTTCTCCAAGTTATCCAAATGCTTATGGAGTATCCATTTATTTCCCGCCAACTGTTGATTGGTATCTTGAAGAAAGATATTGGTATATTGAACAAGTACCAATGGCTTACTATACATGGTGGGGATGGTTCCTAGACTATTTCTTTAAGACTATGACGCCTACAGAGGAATTTAAAGTAAAACCTATTGCACCTGCTATGGCCTTACCTGGATCTGATATTACCATATATGTGCTAACAAATTATGGTAGCTCATCAATATATGTGGATAGTATATCAATATATCTAGTTCACCCTAGCGGACTTGAAGAGCCAGTGCCGTGTTATAGTGTAAAACCAGGTCTGTATATAGGCTTGGTATCTTTACCTAATGATGCATCAGATACTTATCTAGTTAGAGTTGAAGCAGAATATTGGTTCTTATCAGCTTCTGATGGAGCATCTATATATGTTAGTAAAGAATTGTCATCTATTCCAAGAATTAGTGATAATATAGATGAAATAATATATAACTTAGATACATTATCTAGTGATATCAATAAACTTTCATCAGATCTCAATCAACTGAGGGCATTAATCGAATTATATGGAGGATATATAGATTATATCAAGAATAATACAGCTACAATAAGAACTATACTTGGCGAGATTAATGTGTCAATTTCTGATCTAAAGCCAAGAATCGTTGATATTCAAGACAATGTTGTTACTTTAGAAACTACAATCGGTGAAATTAAAACCACACTTGATACAATTGGTCCAACTATTACAAATATAGAAAATGGTATAGCTACTATTCAGACTAGTTTAGGAGAAATAACTGGCAGAATAGAATATATTAATAACACAATAGTTGCAATTAAAACCGATGTAGGCGATTTAAAATTATCCTTGTCAACTGTACAAGATACTATAAACACTAAATTCACTAGTATTGAATCCGTATTATCTACTATAGACACTAATGTAGGCAATATTAATAATAAAGTTGAATCAATAGATACAAGTATTAGAGATATTAAGAATACATTAAGCACATACAGTGTCCTAGTAAATTCTATACTTATATTAGTTATCTTAGTATTAATAGCATCTCTAATATCAACTTATAGGTTATTTAAAATAAAATAATTTTTTAAAGAATTATAGCTTAGCATATAACTTTATTCTTCTATATATCTTCTTGTCTCTGGATTCCTAGGATCACTACCATTTACAAGTATTTTTCCATCAGTTGAACTGATTATACCAGCTATGATGCTAAGCAATGTTGTCTTTCCAGCTCCATTAGGACCTAAGAGACTATAAATAATTCCTCTTTTAACCTTAAAGCTTATATCCTTCAATACTACTTTATCGTCTATTTCTTTACTATATTCTCAACAATCAATAATGGTCCGTTCATTACTTTACTCCTCTTCTCACACATTAGTATATAGTGTTTTATATAGTCAGTATATATAAGTTAGTCAATAATATTGTTTAAAGACCCGATAAGTATATCAGGTATAGGAATAATTTTTCATAAAACATTAATTATTTCTATATATGAGGATAAAGAATCATAATATCTAGTTAATAAATACTATGATATAGCGAAATGGTTTACTAATATTGCTATATTAAACTTTTTAACTCAACAATTATTATTAATACATTGTAGGGGTAATGTATTGTTAGCAAAAAGAATGATCATTGTTTTCCTATTACTAGGATTCATTTCTTTATTTGCTGATATAACTTATGAAGGAGCTAGATCGGTTCTTGGAGCCTATTTAGAATATCTTGAAGCTTCCATATTCATTG
>CAZITZ010000140.1:1740-3170 GCA_964542295.1 uncultured Desulfurococcaceae archaeon | reverse complement strand
GGTAAAAGGATCTTTAGCATCTATTTTGTAGAGAAAACTCTACATATAGATGTGTATTCTTCTCAAGGAAAATATTATAGAGTCTAAACATGATTAGTGAAAATAACAGGTGTCGTAGACTTGGGAGTAGCTATTGAAGCCAGAAATCTAAAGAAGACCTATCATACGAAGAAACGCAAGGGATTATTTCGGTCAGAGACAGACGTAGTTGAGGCACTACGTGGAGTATCATTTAAGGTTAGGCATGGAGAAGTTGTTGGATTACTTGGTCCAAATGGAGCTGGTAAAACAACTACTGTAAAGATCTTGGCTACTCTATTAATTCCTAATGATGGAGAAGCATATGTTGAAGGATACAGTGTTACTCGTGAAGCCGTAGAAGTTAGAAAGCGTATTGGATTACTGCTTACAGTTGAGAAGGGATTCTATGGTAAACTTACTGGACGTGAAAACCTCGAATATTTTGGTGCATTATATGGACTTAGTAGTGGAGAGCTTAGAGAAAGAATTGATTATCTCATGAAGCTTTTAGAACTAGATAAGCTTGGAGCTGTTGATAAGCTTTATGAAGAATATAGCCTTGGTATGAAAGCTAGACTAGGTCTTGCAAGAGCATTACTAAAGGATCCACCTGTCTTATTATTAGATGAGCCTACATTAGGACTCGATCCACCGAGTGCACGTAAGATTCGGGGTCTTGTAAGAGAATTAGCTAAGCAGGGTAAGGCAATACTATATACTACTCATAACATGTTTGAGGCAGAGATAGTATGTGATCGAATATTACTGATTAATAAAGGAGTCATAGTTGTTGAAGGAACTCCTCAAGAACTTAAAGCTAAGCTACCGAAACTACGTACCATTAATATATTATTGAGAAATGGTAGTCCAGAATCTTTAAAGAACATAGTCTTAGAAGCTGGCTTTAAACCAGATGTAGAAACTACACCTGAAGGCTTGTTACAGGTTAAAGTTAGTGTCCAGAATCCCGAGGATGTTTTAGGCGATCTTGTTAAGGCTATTGTTGGTAAGGGATATGATATTGTTACATTGAGAATTAGTGAGCCTACACTTGAAGACGTATTTATCTACTTCTCTCAGACTGGTGATTAATAAATGTCTTTTAAGGATATTATTGTTGCAGAATTTAGATTTGTATATGCTGATGTATTTAGGAGAAAGGCTATACTATTCATGTTTATAACGTATCCATATATGCTTACAGCATTTGTATTATTAATAGGTTATTCAATGGGTTCTGCATCAGTATTTATGGAGCGTGTAGGCATTGATCCAGCTATTTTCTTTATTGTAGCTGGTTTTACACTTATGGCTATACTTGGAGTAGGAGACGATCTATTGTGGAGGCCATTATTTGATGAATGGATGGGTACATTACCTTATGTCATGGCCAGTCCAGTATCTAGGAT
>CAZITZ010000140.1:0-1640 GCA_964542295.1 uncultured Desulfurococcaceae archaeon | reverse complement strand
CTCTATGCACCACCTGGTGTTAAGAGTATAATTTATTGGGAGAAATCAAAGATGAAGGAAGGTGTTAAGGTATGATGGAAGCTGTAAAGGCCGTATTCAAGGCATACTTTACTACAGAACTCATTAGAAGTAGGGGATTAGTATTTGGCTTAATGAATATGATACTATGGATCCTATTATTCATGGCTCCAATAATACTGTTTAGGCCGCCTAACATAGATCCATCTATAATGTCTGCATATGCATTTGCAGCAGTACTAGTATTTATGTCATATTCTATGGCTACATGGGATTGGGCATGGGAGCTTAGATGGCTTATGACAAGAGGATTATTGGAGTACATTATTGCTAGTGGTAGAAGTATATTCATACTCTATGTAGGTGTATTACCAGTATCATTTATGTGGATGGTTCTCGCATTAACACTAGTATATGGATTATTATCACTACTTGCAGCACCGCCAGCTATAGCAATATATAATCCATATATAATGATAATAGGATTCACGCTCTTCATAATGGTACTATTTGCCCATGCACTAATACTTGGAGGTACAACGATATCAGTAGGTACAAGCGGCCCCGTCATGGAGTTCATAAGCTGGATCCTGCCTATAGCTACTGGCGGATTAGTACCACTAAGAAATATGCCGGTAATCATACAGAGGATAGCTATTTATACACCGTATAGTTATCCAGCAGAACTCATAAGATACTCAATACTAGGAGTAGAGCCTATTCTACCACTACAAGAAACAGTATTATATGGAACAATATTCGCTATAGCCTATTTTGCAGCAGCTATAATATACTTCAAGATACAGCTTAAGAAATTACTAAAAGAAGGTCCGAAGACTGTAGGAATGTATTAGTGAAATACTATTTAATTCTCCATTCTACTCCTCATTCTTCTATCTTTAACAGCTATTTCGCCTTATCTAACCATGACTATCCAATTACCTATATGATCTATCTATAACATCATTATACATTATATAGTTAATATAGCCTCTAATATCTTCTCAAAACACTTGTAAATAGGATTCCTCAAGATGAAAATAAAGAAGAAAAGAGAAAGAAAAGAAAAATCTTATCCTATTAACCAGGTACTATTCTTGTACCTGAGACTCCTTTTAATGCTTCATATGCCTTCTTTAAATGCCCTATAATTGCTACTTTTCCACCGTTCTCTATGAATCTTATTGATGCTAGTATTTTTGGTCCCATACTACCTGGTTTAAAGTGTCCTTCTTCAAGATACTTCTTCGCCTCACTAACAGTCATAGTATCAATAGGCTTCTGATCAGGCATGCCATAGTTTAGATAGACCTTCTCAACATCAGTTAATATAAGAAACGTCGAAGCACCTAATGCGGTAGCAAGACGCTCACCCGCAAGATCCTTATCAATAACTGCTTCAACACCCTTTAAAACACCATCTTCTTTAACAACAGGTATTCCTCCACCACCACTAGCAATAACAATGAAGCCCTCCCTAACAAGCCTCTTAATAGCCTCAATCTCGATCGGCCCAATAGGATCAGGTGAAGGAACAACACGTCTCCAGCCACCACGAGGATCAGGTTTCATAACCCATCCAAGTTCCTTAGATATCTTTTTAGCCTCAGCCTCCTCATACC
>CAZITZ010000139.1:0-3364 GCA_964542295.1 uncultured Desulfurococcaceae archaeon | reverse complement strand
GACAAATTATTAAATACAGGTATTATCGATACCCCTCTACGCATAGCATATATTGAAGCAACAGCCGAATCAACTCCCCCAGATACTAGAGCAACAAGACATCCTTCCGATCCATAAGGTAATCCACCTATTCCCTGGAACACAGTATCTGTAACAATGATGTATGGACCTCTAAACTCAACATACACGATCTTATCAGGGTTCTTGAGATTTATTCTCGAACCCACCTTATTCAGAATAACTCCGCCCAAATACTTCTCAATACCTCTATTACTCAGTGGATAAGGTGCATTATAGACTCTCACCATAAATGTTTCACTTGGATCAAGTCTTTTACCAGCGAACTCAATAACGATTTTCTCAAGAGAATCTATTCCCCCTTTAACGATATATGCAGGGCTTGTACTTGATACACCAAATACGTTTGATAAAATCCTTGCTGTAAAAACAGGTTCTTCTAGACCAAGAACTAATATTCTTTCTTCGACATATTTTACAATGCCTTTTAAGCCTCTTCTTTCTAAAACCTTCCTTATAGATTCTATGAGTCTAGAAAACATTATTTTCCTAACACTAGTTCTTCTAACCATGTATTCGCCTAATCTTATCATGACTCCATTAAATATCATTGACCACCTAATTAATTACCTAATGAATATGATAATATAGTTACTTCTTAAGAATTTTCTCCAGCTCCCGGATCTTTTTCTCAAGATCCTTTAGAGCATCTTCATTAGTCTTTATCTTATTCCTAATATTTTTCTTTATTTTATTAGATCTCCATGCATATTCCCTGCATTCTTTATATTCCTGTTTTTTCCTATCCATTTCATTCTTAAGTTCTTTTACTACGTTAGCCGGATCCTTTACAGCCTCTAATTGCTTCTCAAGAACTTTAATCCATCTCCGTGTAATACTTAGAGATGTCCTATAGAATTTAGGATTCCTTAGATACTTCCTTTCTTTTTCTCTCTTATTCTCTAAGTCCTCTTCTATTTCATCTATAAGATTTTCAAGTTGATCTATTTTACCTCTATTTCTTAATCTTATAACTTTATCAGCAAAAGATTTGACCTTCTTGTAAATAAATTCTGCATCATTTGCCTCTTTTTTCAGTTTATATATTATCCTTCTACACTTCTTAGATTTTTCATCTACTTTTTTAAGTTCCTCCTTTAAATTCCTAATATTTTCCTTGATCTCTTCTCTTTCCTCAATTAATGATTGCTTTTCTTTAAACTTTGAAAGAACCTCGTTCCCATTATCACATATTTCTGAGGTAAACTTTCTACATTCTTCACCCATACAGTTCTTATATGCCTTCTTACACTGTTCATCATTTAATGCGGTACCAGTAATTTTAGCCTCCATTAAGTTACCGAATTTATTGATATGGGGAAGCGATAGATTATGGCCTAATTCATGAGCTAGAACATCTGCCATTCCTCTGTCAACGACTCGAGATGATATGATACTTATTCTACCTGGCATGGCTCCAAATCCTTCTTCTTTAGCCATCGTAGATTTATCATCAATATCATCGACTATAACAATATCAATACAATTTTCGGGATACCCATATGCCTTTATTAATTCTTCTAATACTTGCATTACATCTATTTCTCCCCTAGATCTCTGTGGAGTAATCTTTGATATAGCATCTCTAACATCTTCCAATTCCTTTCTACGATTAGGTTTTCTTTGCACAGCATTAGCTACATCATTTAAGAATTCTCTAAGTATATTAGCTGGTACAGCATTTCCTTTTTTATATTCCTTATCTTTGTATTTTCCACTTGAATCCCATTTAGCCTTGATATATTCATCATAGTTTACTTTTACCTTGCCCCTATCCATTTCAATAGATTTACAATTACTATCCTTGAAGATCTTTGATACATCTACTTTTCTTATTCTATCATACCTTATCTTCATAGACTTATATTTTGCAAATCCATATCCGACTTTAACTTCAACAGTCTTTCTTGGATCAAGTGTTCTCGCAATAACTTTTCCTTTAGAGTCAACACATGGATAGAATCTAATACAACATTTTTCCCAAATATCATTTACTTCATTGAGTAGACTATATAATTTCTCAATAAAGGCGCCTGGCAATTGGGAATTATTTGCATTCTTGACATCTATCTTAAAGAATCTAACACATATACTACACCATTCACACGTCTTCTTTTTAGTAGGAGCAGTAGGTGGTAAAGGTCCGGTAGGCTTTTGCTGATACAGTATTCCTCTCCCCAATTGATAGATAGTGTAGGCAGCTAATCCAATTGTAGCTATTGACAATGTATATACTATGGGATGGCCATACTCTTTTAATAAACCTATTAACTGGTAAGTAATAGTTTTCTTAATATTAGGATATATATAGACTGGTTCATCGCCTCCATAGAGTATCCATGGATACTTGGAATAATTATAGAAATAGTCTTTCTCCTCTAATACAAATTTACCAGTTAACTTATATTCTCCTTCTCCTAAATTCACAGGCAATTCTATGATCTCGGGATATCCCTTATTATAGTTTGTAATAATTGGCTCGATCTCCCTAGACTCTCCATCATATGTTATAGCGGATGTAAATTCTGTTATTCTATATACTGGCTCGCCATATTCGTCTCTAGGCAATTCTATAGTTATTGTTCTAATAGTAGTGTTCTCTACATAAATCTCTATGACATAGTAACCCTCAATAGTTAATGTATAGAAATATACAATGAATATTATTATTCCAAGAATTAATAATGCAATAGCTAGACTTTTATATAGAGTTGATAGATTATACATTTATATAACACATCCACTCAGTATAGGAAATATTTACACAAAATACTTAATAAAGCTATATCGAAATCATACGTTTAAAAAATTATACAATAACTCTAATCTTCCTATTAACAAGCTTAAATTCATGTAGTTTAGGCTCTATTTCTGCCATTCTCATTTTCCTAATCAATATATACCTCTTCAATACTAGATCCTCCCTCCTCATTATAAGCTCTATAATACCATCAACAATAGTGCTAAGCCAAGTAATAGTCCCTTTCTCAATAGTCTCAATATAGATCATTGAAAGAATTATTGTAGCGCCATGCTTTTTACAATACATAACTAGATCTCTTACGTGTCTATGAAATATTTCACCAAATTCTTTTCTTATAGAATGCAGTCCATCAACAACGACTACTGTATTCCTATCGATAACTAGGTCTCTTAGAACTACATTGAAGAACGAGGTTATAGTAATAGTTCTCGGATTAATACTCTTAATAATTAATTTCTTACCAACTAACTCATCTACATTATATCTCAAGAATCTAAGTGTCTCAACAACTTGCTGATAAGG
>CAZITZ010000138.1:0-3404 GCA_964542295.1 uncultured Desulfurococcaceae archaeon | reverse complement strand
ATGGGTACTCGTAGTAGGCGTCTTGAGAGAATGGTTGAGTCTCTGGGTCGTGAACTCATACTTGTACTTAATAAGAGTGATCTTGTTCCAAGAGAAATTGTTGAGCAATGGACCCGGCTATTCCGTGATCAGGGCTATCATGCTGTCTACATAGCAGCACGAGACCATAAGGGTACACGTGTACTAAGGAGAAAGATTAAGGAGGTTGCACCAGCATTTCCAGTTGTTGTCGCTGTTACCGGTTATCCAAAGACAGGTAAATCAACTATAATAAATGCTTTAAAGGGGAGGCATTCAGCATCAACAAGTCCAATACCCGGAAGTCCTGGATATACTCATCATATACAGTTATACCGTATTGATACAAAGATACTTATGATAGATACACCGGGAGTTATACCGATTGAAGGAGGTTATCTAGAGAGAGTGATTAGAGGTGCTTCGCCAGAACAATTAGATGATCCAGTGAAGCCAGCAATTATGCTAATAGAGGAAATATTAAAACACAATCCATATGCATTCAAATCAGCATATAATATTGATACAAAAGATCCAATGGAAATACTTGAGTTACTGGCAAGGAAACGTGGATGGTATTATAAGAAGACAAAAGAACCATTAATAGAAGAAGCTGCAAGAACAATAATACGTGACTATCATAAGGGAAAAATTCCATTCTATGTAAGACCTTATCTATGATTTTATAATTTATATAAATTTAATATCACTATTTAGTAAATTTCACATGATTATTTAGATACTGAACTATTTAGCCAGTCCATATATCCTTTATAACCCATTATAATTGGTACGGCAATTATTTCAGGTACTGTATAACTGTGTAGTTCTTTCACTCTATCAACTAGTTCATTGAACAAATCAATCCTTGTTTTAATAATAAGTAGTGCTTCACTTGACTCCTCAACTTTTCCCTTCCACCAATAAATGCTTTTCAACCCATCGATAATGTTTATACATGCAACAAGTTTTTCATTTACAAGTGTTTTTGCAATTCGCTCTCCTTCTTTAAAATTAGGTACCGTTATAAAGACTACGATCCATCCGCCAGATATTTTTTCCATAATAATCACCTGTAATAATTGTCTGTTAAGTAGTATTCTTATATTTTATAGCATATGTCTAGTTTTTTAAATCTAGATCTTTTTCTCATACATAGTTTTGTGAATAGTTATGAGCATGGTATTGCAAAGTTTTAGATATGGAGAAGTAGAATTTGGAGAATATGTTATAGATGGATATAGAGTATTATTTAGGAAGGTAGATGGAGATAGAATATTATATAGACGTTTTTCTGGAGAGAAAGTAGTCCTTGAAAGAATAGTCTTTGGATATGAAAAAATCATGTTTATACCAGTATATCCAGCTCTTACACCCAAACACGTTACGAATTATTTACTCTTAGAATTTAAGACACCAGTTCATATTGCTCCTGGAAGCATAACTTACGTTTATGTAGAAATACCTATTGATATAGCTATTTATGTATATAGGGATAAAGTCTTTACAGTACTCGATGTAATTCCTCTTATGGAGCCTAAGTATACTCTTTATGGAGATCCCTTTAATGGCTTAATTGCTAGATATTATAGCACATCTATATACTATGAAATAACGCCAATAAGGGGCAGGGCATTAGCTAAACTTACGCTTAGAAATCGTACAAATGAATGGGTTGTAGTAACAAAATTGCTTGTGGACATGAATTCCCTTAAAATATTCTATAAGCCTAGAACAATTGAGGCATATACTCAAGAATTATTAATGATCATAGATTCTCCATCGACAGCTAGTGTAGGATATGGTGATCCTTTTGTATCAGATATTGTGCCGATAGATGATCCTCCTGAGCTTAGACAGCCTAGAATTATGCTTAAAACTGATATGTTATGGGGTATTTAGAGTATGCAGTTACATTTTATATTTAATGAGACTACTCTAGGTTTTGAATGGTTATACCATATTGATTGGATCCGTGTATTAATAGCTTTTGCAGTATTTTTTACAGGGATCTTTATATCATTATTAATTAGGAGGATTATATATAGAGTTTCAATAAAATTTATGCCTAAGGACATAAGTAGTATACTGTCTAAAGTGATCTATTATGTTCTCGTAATAATCGTTGTTATATCGACATTTGGTGTTCTTGGAGTAGATCTCACTGGATTCATAATAGCTGGCGGAATACTTGGTATAATACTTGGCTTTGCCCTACAGTCAGTTACATCAAACTTTGTATCTGGATTATTTCTGTTTTGGGAAAGACCTCTTAAAATAGGAGATCTTGTAGAGATCGATGGCCAGATCGGTAGAGTTGTTGATATATCTATAATGTCTACTAAGATAGTTGGTCTTGATGGTGTATTGATAAGGATACCTAATGAAAAAGTTTTTCAAGCAATTATCAATAATCCATCGAAAACTATTGCTAGGAGAATAGATTTTGTAGTAGGTATATCCTATCGTAGTGATGCTGAGAAGGCCTATAATGTGATAAGAGATATTGTCTTGAAACATCCATTTGTACTAGTCTATCCAGAGCCAGAAATATTTGTTGAAGAACTTGGCGATAGTAGTGTAAATATACGTGTAAGGGTATGGGTACCAACAAGTGAATGGTATAATGTAAGAAAAGAGTTGCTGTGGAAGATAAAGAAAGCATTAGATCAAGCAGGTATAGAAATACCTTATCCACAACATGATCTATGGTTTAGAAGCCCATTAGAGATCAGGCTTAAAAAATCATGAACAATTAATTTATATTTAGACTATTCAGATAAAAATATACTCAGACTGAAAAAGTATTTATCTGATCTATATCATCTTTTAGATTAGGGGAATATTGTTGGTTAAGGTAAGGGTTGGTAAAAGAGGAACCATAGTTATTCCTAAGGAAGTAAGAGAAAGGCTGGGTATTAGTGAAGGCATGATCTTAGACCTTAGTGTAGAGAAGGATAAAGTGGTATTGAGAATAAGAGATCTATGGATCGATCTGCGAAATAGAGGAAGAAAACTGAAAGTAAATATTGATGAGGCTGAGAAAGAACTAGATGAAGCTGATGAATTATGGCTAAAAAGACTAGATCGATAATTATCGATACTTATGCTCTAATAGCGGACCTTGTTGGCGAAATACCATTGAAAGCCAGGAGAATACTTGATCAGGTAAGGATAGGTGAAGTAAGAGGTTTAATCCATGATCTTATCATATATGAGCTAAGTTATCATTGGAGAAAGGGAAGACTTCCATTTAGGGATGAAGAAGAGCTTATAGAGTTTATTACAACGTACCTCAGTATAGTAGATCTTACTATAGAGGATTTAGTAAAAGCCTCCTATATTAAAATTGTAGGCGATAGTATCCTAAGAAAGGCCTCGGAACC
>CAZITZ010000137.1:0-3464 GCA_964542295.1 uncultured Desulfurococcaceae archaeon | reverse complement strand
ATGGAGAAATAGTATATTCACATATATTTGCATCAACTGGAACATATTTATTAAAAGCTAATTATAGTGGAAACACGAACTATTTATTATTACCTAATCAATCATTTATTAAGAGCTTACATTGTTTTAAGACGCCTACAGCACTAAATATTTCATATAATGGCACTGGTCTAAAAGTATATGATAATGTTGTTTTTACAATTCAGTTAAACTATACATATAATTCCATTACTGAACCCATAGCATTAGCACCAATATATCTTGAACTATGGAATAGTACTAGTTGGATCATAGTTGATAGAGCCATTACAGATAAACGAGGCTATGCATCATTATCATATATGTTCCTGAAAAACGGATCATATGTTTTCCGGGTACATTATATAGGTAACGAAACCTTTAAAGAATATGTATCGAGAAACTATACATTAATTGTCGAAACTTTATCAACGATCATAAATATCCTAGATAAGCCCTGTATAGGACATATAAATAAAACCCTTATTCTATCAATAAAGCTCATTGATGAGAGAGGTAGGCCTCTACCAAATGAGACTGTTAGACTATTACAGTTGAATGATTCTTCATGGATTATTATCGATGTTGAAAGAACTAATACACATGGAGAAGCTTTATTTAATTGGATAGAAACAAGTGTAGGGAATTATACATATAAGATTGTTTATAATGGTAGAGAAGGGATCTATAGATATAGTGAAACAGAGGAATTCAATATATCGATATATGGTGCAATTACAGAATTATTCTTGACAATAAATAAATCTATAGTATATATTAATGAGACTATATTATTAAAAGCCCAATTACTTAAAAATGGAACTCCAGTTACTGGAGAAGTTATATTGTTTCAAAAATTTGTTAATGATTCCTGGATCACTATAGGCTCAAATATTACGGATTCTAATGGATATGCTATGATAGTTTATTGTGAAAGATACGCTGGTACATACATGTATAGAGCTTTCTATCCCGGATCAATTCTACTATATAGATCATATAGTGATAATATGAGCTTAGTTGTTAAACCCATATCTACTGAAATAATCCTGGATATTCCATCAACAGAATTTACAACACGTACAGTAGTTATGGAAGCATACCTAACAACAGGGGGTTCCCGGCCATTATCTGGATATAACGTGTCATTCTGGATAAGTACAGATGGAGCCTCCTGGATTTTACTAGGAACTAATATTACTGATGGTATGGGAAGAGCAGTCTATAGATATTCATTTTGGAAGGCTGGTAAATACTTTATAAAAGCATATTTTACAGATCCATATAAGCTCTATGGAAAATGGGTTTATGGAGATTCTGAAGACATTAAATATATAGAAATAATTAAGATACCAATAGAAATAACATTGTCCATAAATAATACTAAGCCATATATTAATGAATCAATATTATTAATGGCAAGAGCATTATCTGTGGACGGCTATCCACTCTATCCAGCAACTCTAAACATATACATAAATGATATTCTGGTTTATGAATTACGGACAAATAGTTCTGGCTACATATCGATTGAGCTTAGGAATAGTGTATATAGTGTATGGAATATATATGTAGAATATACTGGTAATGAGACATATGAGCTAGGTAGAAGTGGTACAATAGCTATAACATGGAATCCTTTACCTACATATATCGAATTATACTCTTCTACAGATACAATAGCAGTTGGAAGCAATCTTACTTTAATAGCATGTATCAGAGATGAAGTATATGATAAGCCTGTTAGATACTATAGGTTAGATTTTTGGAAAAGCATTGATGGTACTAAATGGGTAAATATCGGATACGCATTTACCGATAGTAATGGCTGTGCCTTATTGTTTGTATCAGAAAACATAGTCGGTCAATATATGTATAAGGCTAATTTCTCAGATCCATATAGAGGAGTAATTGGTAAATGGATCTACTTAAATAGTAATAGTAATAATGTATCAGTCAATGTGATTTCTAAGGCTAGAACAATTATTATCCTAAGTTCAAGTACTACAAAGACTTATGTGGGTAGTCGTGTAAAGCTTTATGCATTATTATTGGATCCATTATCAGATAAGCCATTAGTAGGTTATGAAGTCATATTTTATATGTATATCAATGATACATGGAAGGAGATAAGTAGATCTATTACGAATAAATTTGGAATTGCAAGTATCGTTATTGTACATCACAGATATGGTAATTATTCATATAAGGCTGTATTTAAAGGATCAGATCTATATAAAGCATCTGAAAGTAAGAAACTAGTTATTAGATATATTCCTAAACCCGTATTTATTCAAGTACGATCAGTAGAACCTTCAGAGATAATCATCGGAGATTCTGTAGAGATATCGATAAGATTGTTTTCAATGGACCATAGGCTAGTCAATAAAACAGTTATTTTAAGTGATGGAGAGAATATTTTATCTAAAGCTATCACTGATATCAATGGAGAGGCAATACTATTATTTCATCCAAATGAACCAGGCATTTATCCATTATATATCGTGTTTCCAGGAGACGAGGTATATAGGAGGTCTATTAGATCCATAGAATTAGTAGTTAAGAACCCTGTATATCTAGAATTAAATGTATCCTACATCCCATTATCGAATGGCTCTATTCTAATTAGACTCACTGCATATTTAACCATAAATCAAAGACCCTTCCCAGAGCAAGTCATAGAATTCTATAAAGGCATTTCTCTACAATATCTAGGTAATTCAATAACTGATTCAAGAGGTATAGCGACTCTAACCTATCTTGAGAAATATCCTAGTGAACTAATGGTCTTCAGTGCAAATTATACAGCTAAAAATGTAACTCTAACATCAGCATCTGATGTAGAGAGGATCTATATAACCATATATGTACAAGGCCTTGGTATACAATATGTTTTCATTATAATAGCTATCCTATTACTGATAATAGCTATATTACTGCTCAAACAATACAGAAAAGGTAAAAATCTATTTCTCTAATTCAATCATTTCCATTCCCTTAAGTTCTCTGCCTCCGAGGGCCGTTAATCCTCCTATAATATTAATTATTGCAAAGAATGCAAATACCATAGTCCAGACTCCAAGGAATGGTACGATATATGGACCTACGATACCCCCTATTCTACCCCATGCAGCAGCCCAGCCACTTCCAAGGACTCGTGTATGTGTTGGATACTGCTCTGGTGTATAGGCATATAGTGCCGCCCATGCCCCTAGATCGAAGAAGTTTAGTGCCATACCAGCTAACAGGAATAATGATGGCTGTGTCGTAAATGCTAGTAGGAAAGACGCTAATCCTGTTATAACTAGGTATGTTGATAGTGTCTTTACTCTACCCATCCTTTCAACAAGATATACTGCACTATAATAACCTGGTATTTGGAAGATCGTTGTAATGACTATGTATGTATAGTAATTGTTTCTAATAAATTCAGATACGGCTCCAAA
>CAZITZ010000136.1:0-3487 GCA_964542295.1 uncultured Desulfurococcaceae archaeon | reverse complement strand
CCCTTACCTCCGCCACCGCCAATGACGCCTGAAGAAGAACTAGCAATGCTAGAGGAGTACAAGAAGGCATTAGAGGAAGATCTGAAGGAATTACAGGATGAATTAAAGAGTATAGAGGAAAGAATTAATGAACTTAAGAAAATATTGAAGAAAGACTAAAGTGTTTTTTACAGATATAATAATTCAATTGTATATATTCTTTTAATAATGATCGTTGATCTATAAATCATTATTTGTTAACTATTAACTTATATTTAACTATTATCTAACAATCACGACGGTCACTGGGGCATTTATAGCTATAGTTAAAGCTTTACTTCCTATTGTTAATTCACTAGATATAGTTCTTCCCCTCGCCCCTAATACGATCATATCATATCCTCCCTCTGCAAGCTCATCGAGTATTCCCTTAGCAGTACTCTCAATAGCTGGATCGACTTCCTTTTCCTTATACTCAGCCGATAATCCTTTTTCCTCGATTCTATTCTTAGCCTTCTCTAATGGATTAAAACTGGGCTTATAACCCTTGGGTTTTACATATAGCACTGTGATCTTAGAACCATAGTGTCTAGCCAGATCTATAGCAAGGTCAAGAGCTCTAAGACTGGACTCGCTACCGTCAACAGGAACAAGTATTTTACGATATAGAAAACTAATTTCATAAGTTGGAGCTTCACGATAAGCAACCATTTCCTAACACCATCATATGATATATTCTCTAACCTATATAAAGACAAGTATAGCTTGTAAAATATAGACTAAGAACTAGATCAGTCTACCTTTAATGCCTAGAACTTTATTAGTTAATTTAAATGATTCCATAGGATCATCTACTATTCTCATTAGAGCCCTTATTGCATCAATATTTTCCGGGACTACTATAGACTCCTGATGTACAGCTTGTATAAGCATAAGCTCTCTACCATTAACATATAATGAATCTTTCCAAACTATAAGCTCTGGCACATCATATCTATAACGTCCTAGATCTCGTGCAACCTCTACTATTTCAGCTGTACTCTTTATACCAGTGACTCTTGAATCTATTAATGCAATTCTTTCATTATGCTCTAAAGCCTCAATAATATATTCAATATTGATTTTCTCCTTAAACCATATATTGACTATATGTACATGCATTAACGTAGTTGGTACAATAACAGCTGACGTTATTATATCAAGCCATGGAAGCACTGTCTTAACATCAATACCGTGATGACTCGGGATACTAATAGGATTAGGTACTATCGCATTAACTGGTCCCCGTTTTATCTCCTTAGGATCAGCTGCACGACGAATAATAATGGCACGAACGCGTTCAATAGGATAATAACTATTTAATGTACATATAAGTCTTAATAATCCTGTAGTATTACAACTGACTACACGTACACTCTCCCTACCTATAGCATCCCTATAATTGCACAGTGTATTAAAGCTAATATCAGCAACTTCAGGCTTCTCACCGCCTTGAAATACCATTTTAACACCATATTTACGATATAACTCTTTATACCTAAGACCGTATCCTCCAGGTGTAGTATCTATAATAACGTCGATTTCTGATAACAGATCTTCTATTGTACCATCAACTTCTATTCCCTTCTTCCTAAAAAGATCTAGTCGATCACTTAATGTATATAACCTATAACCTTTAGATCTAGCAATTAATGCTCCATAGTCAGGCGTTATCTTAGCCACACCTACGAGTTCCATGTCAGGCATTTTTGAAACTGCATCTGCAACTCGTTTACCTATAGTTCCATATCCATTAATACCTACTCTTACAGTCATAGAACATTCCCCTCTAAGGAATATGTATATAAATTAATTGGTTTAATACTACCAGCCCAGGAAGAGCTTAGCTGACATGGCTAAAGCCTCTAGCGCTGGTAATGGTTCGCCTGCTAGGAATAGTAGTAAGGCATTACCACCTGTTGAAATATGTATTTTACTCTCATCAATTTCTTCCTCCTTTATTAAAGAAGCTAGATGCCCTCCACCAATTAATATAAATGCATCACTATTAAATGCATACTTTAATAGTGCTTCTGTACCTTTACGAAATCTCTCATCTTCAATAACTCCTGCAGGACCCCTCATAACAATGATCTTTGCTTCTTTAATAAATTCATTATACATGGATAGAGTATTAGGTCCAAGATCCATTATTCTCCCAGTAACTTTTCCAATACTCTCCTCCCTGATCTCTCCATCACTACTTAGTGTTATGAAATCTATAGGTGTCTCAATTGGAGCTCCTCTAAATAATACATGTCTAACTCTAGGTATTAGTGTAAGAATACCTTTCTCTTCAAGGTATCTTAGATTATCAATGCCTATATTGATACCTTTAGCGACCAAGAAGAGTTGTGCAAGAATACCAGTAGTTAATATACGATCGGCCATTTTACTAGTTACAAGATGCTCAATAACACGTACGAGATCATGGACCTTTGCTCCACCTAATATAAATATTCTTGGGGATTCCATTTTATCAAATACCTTTCTTAAAGCATTAACTTCTTTCTCAAAAACTGGTCCGGCAGCACTAGGCAAAACTAGTGGGAAACCTACAAGACTTGGCTGGCTTCTATGGGATGTAGCAAATGCGTCATTTACATATGCGTCAAATAATGGCCCTAATCTTCGTACAAGAAATGTATTAGCTTGTCTTTCAGGAATAGCTTCTAAAAGCTCTTCAGATACGAATCTTAGGTTATCAAGTAATATTACTTCGCCTGGTGAAATCCTCTTAATCTCCTCTCTTGCTGTTGGTCCCATAACGTCCTCTATAAACTTTACTTCAAGACCACTGTATTTACTAAGTAGTTCAGCATGTTTATTTAAGGGTACAAAATCATGTTCTCCGGGTCTGCCCTGATGCGATATAGCTACAACTGCTGCATGGTACTTTTCAGCTAATGTACGTATTGTCTTAGCATGTACTCTAATTCTACGATCGTCTATTATGTCTCCGGTATCAGGATCAATTGGTACATTAATATCTATTCTAACCAATATCTTCTTATCATAAACGTCTATATCACTTAGTGTAGGTATTCTTGGTAAAACAGGGTACGCCATACTCTCTCCCATAATCATATATGAAGGCCCAAGTATATAATAATAGCTTGAGATTACACGTGGTTATTACTTAGTAGCATTATTTAGACGCTATAATCTTTAGCAGTACTGGAGTTGATAAGCTTGTTACATATATTAATAATAAAGCTCCAAGGTAAAGCTCCATCGGCAATAAACCCATTGTTAATCCTGTTGCTGCTATAACTAGATCAACTCCAGCTCGCGGCATCATCCCTATACCTACAATTAATGAAGAACGTAGATCTAGTCCATAGAAACGAGCTGCAAGACCGCATCCTAAGACTTTACCTATCACTCCTGCTATAACAAGGCTTAAAGCAACAAATAATGCTTTCTCAAGATCTATAGCTGATACTATGCTCCATGGATCTAGTAGAAG
>CAZITZ010000135.1:0-3536 GCA_964542295.1 uncultured Desulfurococcaceae archaeon | reverse complement strand
ACTACAATTAAGCCTAATGTTGGAGTAGGCTATGTTAAGAAGAAATGCGTACATGTAGAACTAGGTGTAAAATGTAATCCAAGAACAGGTTTCTGTCTAGGAGACTATAGATTCATACCTGTAAAGATAATGGATGTAGCAGGACTTATACCTGGAGCCCATCAGGGAAAAGGCCTTGGAAATAAGTTTATGGATGATCTAAGGCAGGCAGATGTATTGATACACGTTGTTGATGCTAGTGGTTCAACAGATGCTGACGGACATCCAGTATCTCCTGGTACATATGACCCCGTTGAAGAAGCTAGACTTATTCAAAGAGAAGTTGATCTATGGTTTGCAAGTGTTGTGTCTAAGGTATGGGAGAAGTTTGTTAGACATGTTATTGCTTCTAAGAATCCTCTTGAACTATTAACTCAGTACCTCTCCGGACTATCAGTTAATAAATACCATGTAGTAGAAGCTATTAGGGGTGCAGGGCTAGAAGGTAAAAAGTTTATTAATTGGAGTAAACGAGACGTAACCGACTTTGCAATATGGCTTAGAAGGGTATCTAAGCCAATAATTATAGCTGCTAATAAATCCGATATACCTACTGCAGAAGAGAACATTAAGAGACTCAAGGAGGAATTTGGAGAGGACAACGTTGTACCAGTTAGTGCATTATCTGAGTATGTCTTGAAGAAAGCTGCTTCTAAAAACTATATAAGATATGTGCCTGGAGACAATAATTTTGAGATCATTGACGAATCTAAACTTACACCTAGTCAAAGGAAAGGATTAAAATACATAGTTGATCATGTATTGAGCAAGTGGGGTTCTACAGGTGTCCAAGAATTACTCAATAATGCAGTATTTAAAAAACTTAGATTAATAGTAGTCTATCCAGTAGAGGATCATCATAAATACACTGATCACTATGGGAATGTTTTGCCGGATGCATATCTTGTACCAGAAGGTACAACTGCGAGAGAACTAGCCTATATGATACACACTGATCTAGGAAAGACATTTATTTATGCCATTAATGCTAAGACTGGTGAACGCATCGGCGAAGATCATGTTTTAAAGGATGGTGATGTAATTAAGATCGTTGCCGCCGGCGCACATCACTAGATGATCTAAGGCTCATTTTCCTCCAATACTCCATAGCCTTTCTATAATAGTAATTATCTTCTTTCCTAGGTCCAAATGCTTCAAGTCCTTCCTTTAATAACTTCTCTCTATACATTTGTGCTTCATCTAACGTTATTTCTCCATGTTCTTCGAGATAGTCTATGACCTTCAAAGCTTCTTCAATAGACTTAGCCCTACGTATGTAGTCTATGGGACCTGGGAGGTATCCTCTCCATGGATCAGTTAATGGTGTCTCGAAACGTAGGTCTATTGACGAACCTTCTGGCTTATCTTCTGAAAACAATTCCTTTGCAATGTTAGGATACTTCTTTTTAAATTCTTCAATACTCATCCTCATCTTGGTTTCAGCCCTATATTGTACATCATCTATTATTCATATCTGGCTTAAAGGCTCTATATAGTATTCTATCTTAAATCTTAGAAAAGATCTTGGAGGTACATCTTCATATACTACTGCACCAGGAGCTATCCAGCTATAAGAGCCTACTTTTACACCAGGCATAAGAGATACATTGATCCCTGTCTTTACGTATCCACCAATTATTGCACCAAACTTTCTCCTTCCCGTAGAAACTCTCTTATCTTTAATATTTACTTTAACAGGTTTATCATCAAAACGTAAATTAGCAGTTATAGTACCAGCTCCAAAGTTAACACCTTCACATATGATGCTATCACCTACATAGGAGAGATGGCTTACATGAACATGTTCCATGATAAGGCTTTCCTTTACTTCAACACTAAAGCCAACGACTGAGTCATTGCATATAACACTATATGGTCTTATCCTAGCATTAGGTCCTATAACTGCGCCTGAACCTATGTAAACAGGGCCTTCAATATAAGTACCTGATCTGACGAGGGCACCGTCTTCAATAACTATATTGTTTCCTTTAATAGATACATTTGATTCAATGACTCCATTAAATTTAGAGCCTTCTACTAAGTATTTAAAAGCCATTTTATTGGCATCCAGTATATTCCATGGAAGGCCTATGTCAATCCATTTCGATCCATCTAACTTTAAAATCCTTATAATAGTGTTATTCAATACAGCATTTGTTAGTGCATCAGTAAACTCTAACTCACCACGTACTGATGGTTTTAAATTTTCTAAATAGGGTCTTAGATCACCTACTCTAAATTTATAGATACCAGCATTAACGAGATTTGAAGGAGGCATAGCTGGTTTCTCGATAATGCTCTTTAAGAGACCATTCTCTTCAATCAATACACCATACTCACTTGGGTTTTCATGTACAACTCCTACCACAACATTTCCTTCAGTTCTTAATATTTTTCCATATAGTTCTTTATCCGCTATAAATAGATCGCTATAGATTACTAGAACCTCTTCATTGTCATCAAGGTCTTTTATTGCTTTATAAACTGCATCACCTGTTCCTAATTCCTCTCCTTGCTCAATAAATCTGATAAGTTCATGAAGCGGGTGTTTTCTTACAGCGTCTATAATCTTTTCCTTTAAATAATTCACAACAATTATTATTTCATCAAATAAACTACTATTAGTTAATAAATAGTCTAGATGCCACAATAACAATGGCTTACACAATACTGGTATAAGAGGCTTAGGACGGGTCTCAGTTATAGGTCTAAGCCTTACACCCTTGCCAGCAGCCAATATAACTACTTTCACGATATATCACTCTCCAAACAAGTTATAAAGAACAGTTGCTAAAGCTATAAGTCCTGCGGCTGCAGCATAGTCAGTAGACAATGTTATACCAGGTGCTATATCAACAACTAAATCAGCAAACCTATATATTCCAAGAGGAATACCCTCTCTAGATCCGAATAGTAGATTAACTCTCTTCCTAGAATCTAGAACAAGTTTTGCTAACTCATCCTTTACATCGCCAATATATTTTCCTTCAGGTTCAAAGACTATTATTGGCTCACTACTTCTATCACGTACAAGTTGATGTAAATCCATTATATAAACCGGCACTTTATACGGTTTATATGGATAACTTTTTCTCTGAACCTCATATCTAGAATTAATGCCTTCTAATACAGATCTTATAAATAACATCATTTGCCCAGCATCTACAATTCCAGTAGGAGCTATAACTAGTTCTCCTACCTCAAAATTCTGTACTTCTCTACCAATCCTCCTACCCATAACCATTATAGAGTCTCTAGGCCCTAGATATGGCATTTGAACAACAGCCATCTTCCTAAATAGTTTTTGAAGAGGCTTTTTACCAGGAGCATATTTATGCCATTCAAATGAGCCAGGAACCACAGATATTAATACAATATCGCTTATTATTTCAACAAGAACAATCTTATCAGGATATCTTAGATTAACAGATGCTCCAGTAGCATTTCGGACAGCATCACCAACAACTACATTGACATCAATACTTGTAAAGCTATGC
>CAZITZ010000134.1:1190-3578 GCA_964542295.1 uncultured Desulfurococcaceae archaeon | reverse complement strand
GTAGTAGATTATAGCTATGAAGGTATTATTTAATAAAGAGATTGCTCATTAAATATTCTTGGACATTATTGTCCTAGATCAACTTGGTTTATGGAGGCTGATCTAGTATGAGGATTGAGATGCCTAGGTATATGGAGAGGATTGGTGCTCTAAGGATCTATGGTGTCCAGAAAGTATTGGAGCTTACTGGAGGCAAGTCTGGTGGTCCTACTGCTGATATGCCTGGTGTTATTAATGTTGGTCGTTACGAACTTGAGGATCTTGAGTCTAAGATGACGATTATAGTGCCTGTTAAGAATGAGAATCCTAAGGTATTAGAGGGTGTTTTAAGCGGTATTCCCCATGAGTCTTTTGTGATCATAGTGTCTAATAGTAGCCGTAACATGATTGATCATTATCGTATTGAAATGGATACTGTATTCCATTACTATCGTTTAACTAAGAGGCCTTTCCTAATGGTTCACCAAAAAGATCCTGTTTGGAGCGATGCTTTGACAGAAGCTGGTTATCCATATCTCCTTGGCAAAGACGGGCTTGTACGTGATGGTAAGGGTGAGGGAATGGTTCTTGGACTATTACTTGCTAAGGCTCTTGGTAGAGAGTATGTTGGATTTATAGATTCTGACAACTATATTCCCGGTGCAGTCAATGAATATGTTGATGTATATTCAGCTGGATTCTATATGGCTAGATCACCATATGCTATGGTACGTATATGCTGGCCATTTAAGACAAAATTTGTTGGTAGAAGATTCTATTTCCGCAGAAGAGGCCGTGTAAGCGAGATCACTAATAAATACATGAATCTACTAATAGCTAGGATAACAAGGTTTGAGACAGGTATTATCAAGACTAGTAATGCCGGTGAACATGCTATGACGCTTAAACTTGCTGAAAGAATAGGCTATGCTGGAGGATTCTCCATAGAACCATATGAGCTAGTCTATATGCTTGAGGAATATGGAGGTATAAAGACTCCAAGGTTTAAGGATGTTGTTAAGAAGGCTATAGAGATCTATCAAATCGAGCCTAGAAACCCACATATACATGAGGAGAGGAGCGATGAGCATATACCTAGAATGCTTAAATCTAGTCTATCAACAATTTATCATAGTATACTAGCTGATAATGAGTTAAAGAAGAGAATAGAGAATGAATTAATTACCCGTGGAGCATTAAAGCCTGGCGAGAAGATACCGGAGCCTAGGAGACTACCGCCAATCTATGGAGTTAATACTGAGAGGATGTTTAAAACACTAGAATCTGCTAGTGAGTCATTCATATATGCAGAATAAGTATTCTAATTCCTTACGAGACACCTGATCTATACTGTCTCATTAACTAACTTCTTATGCCTTATATAGAACTTTATTGATTCAAGAGCATATTTGTTAGCATATTTCTCTGTACCTCTATGTTTTCCAAGAAATGATCTTAGGTGATGATAGTATTCATGTAAAACAATATATGGATCTCTATATTCCCTTGAAGACCTTATATAGATAGTCTTTTTACCTGGAATATAGCATGCAAATACGTTTCTATGTCCCTTAGGTAAACCGATCTTAATATTTGGTGTTTCTATCCTATAGTATTGAGATAATAGTCTTAAGGCTTCTTCGGCCCTACCTTCTAGTATCAACTTTACTGCTTTAGCTCGAATAATTTCTTCAGATTCATCCATAGAGAGATTCCCCAAGTCCATACCATACAAGGATACTATGTTCTCTAGTACATGAATATATAGGCTAACTAGGGATAAATGGGTGTTTACCATAGTTTATTCTAGAAATAGTAATGCCGGGATAATATAATGGGCTATAGAGCTATTGTTAAGATCGACTATAGTAGGTGTAGGCATTGTGGATTCTGTAGCCTAATCAATAAATGCTATAGTCCATGGGAATGTATAGGCTGTCTATCATGCTATTATGCATGTCCATATAATGCTAGAGTAATAGAGTATGTAGAGACAAGTTCTGACTATGTATATATAGTTGTTGATGGGGTAAAATATAGAGTGCCAGGAAATACTAGTGTAGCAAAGGCTCTCGAATATATAGGCTTTAAATTCGCTAAACCAGGTTCAAAGAAACCATCACTACCATGTAAGACAGGGGGTTGTTGGGCATGTGCACTAGTGATTAATGGCTCACTAGAACGTACATGTATTATACCAGTTCGTGATGGAATGATTATTGAGACAAATGTTGAAGACAAGACTCCTCTTAGAATAGTCCATGGACCAGACCCGCACATGGTTGGCGGTAAAGCTACTCCATGGTGGGAAGTCAATTACCGAGACTATGTCGAGGCAGCCATATGGGTTGCTGGATGTAACCTTAGGTGTCCCCAATGCCAAAACTATTCTGTAACATACGATAATTC
>CAZITZ010000134.1:0-1090 GCA_964542295.1 uncultured Desulfurococcaceae archaeon | reverse complement strand
TAGAAGAAATTGCCAAGGCGGGATCAAGGATAGCAAGTATTGATCCTAATATACAAGTTACAGTATTGGATTACTTCCCAGCATTCCGTAGAAGAGATCTTGTAAGACCAACAGTAGAAGAAATGCTTAAGGTCAAACAAGTATTAGAAGAACAAGGACTAAAAACAGTTATAGTCCAGACAGAAATAGGCCATATCGGGCCTAAATCAATCAATTAACATAAGTTCTTTAACTAATAATTATCATTAGTTAAATATTTACTTATCTTGGAGCTCCTATACAAAGTTATTATAATAATATTTTTATCTTCAACTCTATGTATTACAACCAATACTTTTTCATTTATTTTCTTTATACTTCTTATTAGATCATTTAATCTTTCGATCTTGTCTGGAGACCTAATACAAGATAATACTTCACTTTTAGATATACCTCTTTTCTTCATGCGTTCAATTGCATGGAAAGTAAAGATAATCAACTAAGTTGTCACCATTAGTTTAGGACCTTTAATCACTAACTCATTAAGATTTATTTTCTTCTTTGAAAACTCCACTACTTCAATACCTATAATATTTCCGTCTTCATCATAATCGATGATGATACCATCGCTTATTTCTTCACTATCAGCGACCTTGCCATCACGGATCTTGATATACAATGCATCAGCTTCAGGATCATATCTTATTACATATTCATGCAATATCCACACCCGATTATAGTTAAATATTTAAAAATTAATATACTTAAACCCAAAAAGGCAATTATATACATGAATTTAGACTATATCCTTGAATAGATCAAGGCATATTCTACACTTATCTGGATCTATATCTTTATCTATCATTCTGTGATAACTACATATGTATCCTCTAGCTAATGCTTTCAAGGTTATTCTGACTAGTTCATTGACTAATCTATATTTGTCTGGTTTTTCACGTACTAGTTTTTCAGCTAGTCTATGTATTTCTTCATCAATGTCCTTGAATCTACTTAGATCTATTAGTTTTCCTCTAGCTAGGTTCTTGTATCTTGATGCTGCTGATTGGCTAATGTGTAGTAGTCTAGCTATTTCTTGTTGTGTTAACTGGTA
>CAZITZ010000133.1:0-3621 GCA_964542295.1 uncultured Desulfurococcaceae archaeon | reverse complement strand
TATATGATCAAATTCCATACCTAATTGATCTATTTTTCTTGCATCCCATCTTTTAAAGATGATCTTATCGTATACGCCAGCAGCTATAGAATTCATTCTGGCACCGCGAATATGTTTTTCATTAAAATCCGTGCCAACGATACATGCATCCTCATGAAGTAAAGCTGCTTCAATGGGTATGGTGCCGCCGCCGCACATAGGATCTATTATAACCTGTTTATCTTTTGTACCAGATAAATACAACATAGCAACGGCAAGAGTAGGTTTTAAGGCAGCTGGATGATCATATATTCTATAGCCTCTTCTATGCATACTCCAAGAACTTGACACTAATACTCCTATAATCAGTTCATCCTCTTTTGCAAGAGCATTGATTATGATTGATGGATTTCTCAAATTAACTAGAGGTCTTCTCTGATAATGCTTAGAAACTATATCTATAATAACATCCCCTAAAACTCTAGCAATATCCATAGAAGTATATTCATGCTCACCTAATCTCTCTACTTGCACAGCAAATGTTGTATTAGGAGTTATATATTCGATTATTTGATTAAGATCTTTTATTAAAATATCATGTAAATGAGTTAGATACGTATATTCAGGTCTTATCTTTCCTTTCCAAAGTAGTATCATGGCCTTATTTATTGTCTTTAGTCTAGATACTTTCTCATATAGATACTTCACAATACCCGCATTATAGAGGTATACACGTCCACTCATAATCTTATACTCTAATTTACCGGTAAATTCACTTCTAATTTCTTCAGCAACAACATCTTCTATGCCTGGATTAACAGTGAATACTAGATCAACCAATTTTCCTAAGCACCTTCCTCAGCAAATACATTATTTGTCTAGCTTCATATTCACTAGGCATTCCACGTCCTATAACAGTCTTAAGAACATGACTTATCCTATAAGCCTTATCTCTATGTACAACCTTAATAGCCAACTCATCTATTAGCTTATAGATCTCAATAATTTGATCTTTAGATGCCCTTGGAGGAATGTTATTTGTATATATTTCCCTAAAAATAAATAATTCATAAAGTATAATTGCAACTGCATGGCTTAGATTAAGTATTGGATATCTGGGATTAGCTGGAATAGTAAGTAGATAATCAGCCAAACTAAGTTCTTCCCTTGTCAAACCAGTACTTTCTCTACCAAACAATATAGCTATAGAACCCGGCGATCTCTGTTTGAGGAGCGATATAAAGTCTTTAAGTGAAATAGCTTGCCTAAGATAATCACCTCTACCCGAGCCTTTACCCGTTGTAGCAATAACTAGATTAACATTTTCAATAGCTTCATTAATGGAGGCCTTGATTACGGCATTCAATAGAAAATCTCTAGCCTTAGATGCATATTCTAGAGCCTCTTCAATACTAGCTTTAGGATTAACGAGGTAAAGTTCATCAACACTAAAGTTCACACAAAGTCTGGCAATAAATCCTAGATTAACGGATCCTTCCGGCTCTACAAGTACCACGCGGACAATCAATTCTCTTTAATCGCCTCAATAGCTATTATATCTTCAAAGAAGAAATGTTTACTTTTCTTCCTATATACTTTAAACCCATATTTATGTAGATAATCTATTATGATATCCTCATTAGACAAGGAAGAGTATACAAGGAATAATGACCCCCTATTTCTCAATACCCTATTTGCTTCAATAATAAGATCCAATATAATCTCGTAGCCATGCACGCCACCATATAGATCTAGATCCTTACCTATACCCGGTAGATAAGGAGGGTTAGCTAAAACTACATCTACACTATGTTCATTTAAACATCTCAGAAGATCACATCTTAATATAAGATAATCACATAAATTAAGATGTTTTATATTAAACATTATATTGGCGATCGCCTGCTCAGATATATCAATAAAAACTATTTTCCTAGGCCTACCTATAATCCACGAATATATTCCAAGAATCCCCGTTCCAGAACATGTATCTACAACTACCTTTCCATTTATTTTACGAGGCTCTACTAATTCCATTAATAACCATGTATCATCGCTTGGCTCATAAACATTCTTAAAAACATATATAGACATACTATTGGTAATATAGATCTTCTTCAAAGAGAGTCCCTCATATAACTAGCTATTTTGACAAATATTTCAGGAGATAATTGATAGACCCTAACTTTATCATCTATGCCTAATTCCTTGATTATTGTTGATTTACTCAGTCCAAGTTTTCTACTTATTACGGACAATGCTTTCTTCCTTCTTTCAGTAAATAAAACTCTTGTAATCTCTTCTAATTTATAGTGTAATGATCCGTATTCATTCTTTCTTACTAAGACAATTAATTGAGTACTTACCTTTGGTTTAGGGTAAAAAGAGGATGGAGAGTATATAGATCCTCTTTTTAAATCAAATACTTGCTGCATAATTATACTAAGCCTACCATATTCTTTTGTCCCAGGCTTAGCTACTATTCTTTCTACAACATCCTTTTGAAACACCAATATAGCCTTTGACACATTATTTGATCTAGCGATTTTAAGAAGTAGTTGAGAAGATATATGAAAAGGAGTATTTGATACAATTGTATTACAATTAAAAGGTATTTCTAAGGCATCTGCATTGATGAGAACGACTCTCTTAAACCTTTTAAATAGTTCATACGATGCGTTTGCTAACTTCGAATCTATCTCGATAGCCAGTACTTTGTATTCATTCGCTACTAGATAATATGTTATAATACCGATTCCGGAACCAATTTCACATATTGTTTCGTTCTTATTAACTGATAATTTTTCAAGCCAATAACCTATTTCATATAACATCTTAGGATTAATAAGAAATGATTGGCTAAGTCTATCCTTTGGCTTGATATTATATTTTCTTAAAAAAGATTTAGTCCATTGAAAAAGTCTTTTCCTAGAGTAAATAGGAGGATATTCTACGGACATAATGATTATCCTATTATAAGTAGTGAAGCTTCTCAAGATAGCCTAGGTATACTGCTCCTGATTCAAGAACAAACCTTGGTGGTTTGACAAATAAGTAGTACTTGTCTTCTCCACGTAATTCAACAATTACTCGATCAACTATTGTTTTAGCGGGATCGCTTAATTTTACTCTCTCCTGTATTTCATTAAATGACTCAAAAGGCTTTTTCTTCCTTTCCTCAAGTATAAGTTTCATTGTCTTCTTACCTACACCCGGGAGGAGCTCTAATGAATGAAGCCTAATGTTTATAGGACCTGCTTTATTAAAGAATTCTACAAATATTCTCTCACTTTCCAAAACTATTTTTCTAATAATATCTTCTAAATTTACCCTAGCATTGCTGGTTAGGTCATTATAGCTTATTCTTCCAATGATTCTTCTTATCTTTGACTCTGGGCTAATATCTACTTTTTCACCAACCTCTAGATCTATGCCAGGATACGGCTCGACTTCCAATAGAGTAAAATACTTTGTACCTATGACTTGAGCTACAGGTCTATTTCTATATTCACGATACTTATCAAGCGGATTGCCGAATGGTAGATAATCGAGTACATATACTGATTGTTCTCTATGTTCTTCCCTAAACCCTCTTTCTCTATAATATCGTCTTGGCCTACCAGATCGTCTGTACACCTTCTA
>CAZITZ010000132.1:0-3623 GCA_964542295.1 uncultured Desulfurococcaceae archaeon | reverse complement strand
GAGAAAATAATATTCGAGAAACTAGGTATTAGGCCATCTATTGAGATCGAATATTATGAACGTGGACGCGATCCTCATTTAGGACCCGGTAGCGGTATTGTACTATATGCATTATGTAAAAACAGTATTCTTGGAGCCGACTCCTTAGGTGCCCGTGGCAAGCCTGCTGAGAAAGTTGGTGAAGAAGCTGCTTACAAGCTCTTAGAGGAGCTTAGGAGCGGCATGGCTCTTGATAGTCATATGGGTGATATGGTTATTCCATATATTAGCCTTGCAAATGGTAGATCATGTATTGGTGTGTCAAAGTTAACCTTACACACGTTAACAGCTATTATGGTTACAAGGAAATTCCTGCCAGAACTAGATTTTAAAATCGATGGTGATGAAGGAGAGCCAGCAACTATATGTGTTGAAGGGCTTGGTCTTTAGGAATTATTTTCTCCAATAACTTATCAAGTCCGATGCTCTTTAAAGCAGATATCTCTAATACATCATTTATTCCATATTTCTCGGACAATGTTTTCTTAATATGTTCGATCCTATCTTTAGGAGTTATATCAACCTTATTAATACATACTATGATCTCTTCACCGGATATCTTCAATACATCCTCTAATACTCTATATTGTTCGTCTAGTGTATAGTAAGAGTTTGGTGATGCATCTATTAGGTAGACCGTTTTATCAGCTAAGTACTTAAGTGCTAGTACTGCCTTAAGCTCTATGACATTGCGTTCACTCAAAGGCCTATCAAGTAATCCGGGAGTATCTATGAATGCTATTCTATAGTAAGGTTCCCTGATCAAGTGCCCGACTATAATCGTTTTTGTAGTAAATGGATACTGTGCTATCTCTGGCTCAGCTGTTGATAGTTTTGATACTAGCGTAGACTTACCTACTTGAGGCATCCCAGCAACTATAACCTTTAACTCATCCTCTCTAATACTAGGCATTTTAGATAGCTCTCGTACAGCCTCTTTGATCATCATCTGTATTCTCTTATGCCTCTTCAGAACAGATAATAGCCTACCAATTGCCTCTCTATACCTTATCTTAAGCTCATACTCTAGGTTAATAGTCTTCAGCGTTATACGATATCTACTATATAGTCTGCGGAGAATCTTTTTCTTACCAATATATAGACGTCTATACTCCCCAGGGCTCCTACCAGTCCTGATCATGAATAATTCTTGGTAGAATTTATGTGTTTTTGAAAGTACAGATAATGTTTCAATAACACGGTCTATTTCAGAATTAAGAATGTTGTATACGAGCTCGAGTCTCTTTAAATAAAGTGTTTTTAACTTACCAATTCTATCTCTATGCTTCTTAGGCGGACTAGGTACTTCTAGACTTTCCATTCTTCTCTTAATTTTCTCCAAGATCTCTTCATAGCTATGTATATAATATCTCTTTAACACATCTATGTTCAATACCTTTTGCCCAAACTACTGAAATTTAGCTAACCACTTATTAGCTATATCTATCTAGTAACTAACAGAGCCTCTGTTTTAGTAGCTATCTTATTGTATAATCTACGAGCTATTCGCTCAAGCCTTCTATAAGTTGTATGACTTATACTAAAGATCGATACGGTTTTACCTATATCTGGAGGCGAGTTTTTCTCTATATAATTAAGAAGTATATATGCTAATGCAAGTTTAGCCCTTTCAGTACGTGATACAGCTACTGGATCAATTTCCTTCATGAGATCTATTATCCTCTTAAGTTTTTCTTCAAGGCCGTGCTCTCTGACATTCTTTAAAGCACGATCAGTACTTTTAGACCTTATTGTATGGATGAATTTTCCAGTCTCAAATAATTTATCGTAATCTATATGTAACCACGGCTTATCCTTAATCATTCTCTCTGCAACAATATACGTTCTCAAATGCTTCCTATATCTTCGTTCGATAAAGTTAACCCTAGGCCTATTCTTAAGCAGTAAATTCCTTTGCTCAATTGTTTCAAGCCTTTCATGTACAGGCCCATAATCATAAATACGATCAATTACTTCTCCTGTAGAGCTACAGATAACTTCTCCTCTAATATAATCCCATATTATCTTTCCATTACAGATACTATATGGGTCGTTGTACATCTCTATACCCCTACACCTAAATAGTCCAATAGGTTTTGATATTCGCTAAAGCTTCACACCTACTAGTGAGAGTGGAGGAGTTAACCGAAAGTATTGCCTATCTACTGTAATCTAGTATTTAGAGAAGGATACTGTTTTAATCTAGTAATGTAGTATCAGTAGTTTGAATGAATTAACTGGGTGTAGAAGGCTTTGGCAAATGGAGGAACTATAGTAGGTATTAAGGCTAAAGAGGGGATTGTACTAGCTAGTGAAAAGAGATTAACATATAACGGTTTTGTACTAAGTAAGAAAGTACGTAAAGTATATCCTATAACAAACCATATAGGGATAGGTTTTGCTGGTCTACATGGTGATATTGAGAGGCTAGTTAAGCTATTGAAAGCACAAGCCCAGTATTACGAGATAGAAATAGGTAGAGAAATAAGTGTTAGATCACTTGCCAAGTATTATTCAAACCTGCTATTCTCATATAAGATCATACCATTCTATGTAGAATCGATTGTTGGAGGAGTTGATGAGAGGGGTCCACAAATCTATGTACTGGATCCTGTCGGTAGCTTGATAGAAGATAAGTATAGTGTAGCTGGTAGTGGAGGTCCAATAGCTATAGGCATTATAGAGACTAGTTATCATGAAAATATAAATGTTGAAGAGGCTAAGGAGCTTGCTAAGAAGGCTATACTAGAAGCTATTGAGCGTGATGCTATATCTGGTGATGGAGTAGATATACTAGTTATAACGAAGGATGGCTATAAGTTTGAGGAGATCTTGTTGAAGAGGTAGATTAATTGGTTGATATTAGGCGAGCCATAGCTCTCCAGAAGAAGCTTTCTGAAAAGGTATTGGGTGAAGTAGATAGTTTCAAACCAATAAATCCTGCTAGTATAGAGACTGTTGCAGGGGTTGATGCGGGCTATAGATCAGGAGAGATCTATGGTGTTGCAGCCCTCATAGACTATAGGACTAAAAGGCTATTAACATACAGTGTCATTCACAAAAAACCACCAATACCCTACATACCCGGATTACTAGCTTTTAGAGAAGCTCCATCATATGTATCTGCCTTACTGAAGCTTCCCAGAGAACCAGATATAATTTTTGTTGATGGGCATGGACTAACACATCCAAGAGCACTAGGCATAGCAACACATCTAGGACTAGTACTAAATAAACCAACCATAGGGATTGCTAAGAAGAAGCTATATGGCGAGATAAGAGTCGAAAATGGAATGAAATACTTATATGTACATGGCCTAAGGGCTGGAGCCATAATAATACATAAGGGACATGAACTATACGTAAGCATAGGCTATAAGATCACTTTAGAGAGCGCTCTAGAAATAACCAAGTCGCTTCTTGATCCAAAATATAAGCTACCAATACCAACAGCAATAGCTGATCAGATTACAAAAAGAATAACTAGGAAGAGGAAATGAAAATATATAGTGCTCTAAAATATTCACAAAACCTAGTAGAAGGGCCCGTAGCCTAGCCTGGATAGGGCGCTGGCCTGCGGCGCC
>CAZITZ010000131.1:0-3689 GCA_964542295.1 uncultured Desulfurococcaceae archaeon | reverse complement strand
ATCTTCTTCTACAATACACTTACATGGATCATAGAGTTCAACGGATTTTATAGATACCATACCCTCCCTACTACCAATCCTATTAATACCCCATGCAGTAGAAGCTAGTTCATCACAATAGTTCCTATCAACTAGATAGACTATATCTAGGATAGTAGGTGTATAGGCTTTACCAAATGCCTGTACACTGAACCAGTAATCGGGTGTTTTTTGCTGTAGATATGGTAGTGCAAGTACCCTTATAAGATCCCTATATAGTACTACTCCTCCATAGGGGTACCCAGCCGATACATAATAGACCATCTTATCCAGTAGAAGCCTCACTGCAAAACTATATGGTCTACCATTAAACAATAGTGTTTCCGGATAATCCTTCCACCTAGCATAAGCTGCAGCTAATGCTCCAACAAGAGTTGTTGGCGGTGGATAAGGTATTGGCTGTGGTGAAGCTGTTTGGAAAGGAACATGGATCATGAAGCCCCATGAAAGCCCTGCTTTTACTCTAAGGATCATCTTATCAGTCATAGATCCGTGGGCCTCAGCCGACTAGTTCATTAACGATAGTCAATACTTCATCAAATACCTTGACTGGATTATCAACAACCTTTACCTCAGCCCTACCTCCCTCTCTAGGCTCTACTGACTCGTCATCACCCGGATAAGCTATTAATACGGCTTTCTCACCTATTGAAGCTGATCCCTTACTTAGCATATCTAAAGCCTTCTCTAGAGTCTCATATGTCTCAACGATATATTTCCTACTATGTGGAGGCTGTACACTTAATGGTATTGGATGCGATACTACTGCTGCAAGACTAACGATCTTCCATGACGGGTTAAACCTTGTCCTCTTAGCACCGAATAAACTACTGTTAATCATGACTCCAAGAGCCTTAATAGCAACCTCGATCCTCTTTTTCCTCTCCTCTTTACTGACTATCTCCTTACCAGTATAGCTACTAACACCAATACCATCGATATCTAGTGAGAATGTGAACTCATAGAGAGCTGATCCAACCTCTACATTGTATATGGCTTGTCTCTCCATACTAGTAGGATCGTATCTTACATGGAACTGTGCTTCAACAGCACTACTTATGATAGAGTCTAGTGCTGGTATAGCATAGCCACTATAGAACCTAGATGTCCTCCTTGTAGGAGGCTTACCTGCATACATGAAGCCTCCAATATCCTCGACTATACAGTTCTTGACAATATTGTTTTCAAGATCATACATACCAAGCCCTTTCTTAAACCATGGCTCATCCTTAAGTATGGTATCATCACTATGTTTAACGAATATTCCTTGGCTACAATACCTACATACTGGTAGCCCCAGTTTTCCAGCGATCATTGCGAGGATCTCCTGATATGCATGGGCTAGTGATTCACCACTAATAACAGGCACGTATCTAAGGATATAGCCGTTCTCTGTAGGTAGTACTATTGGGGCTCTACGATGCCTTACAAAATTACCTACACTCTCAACCATATTGAGTGCTTCAGCATTTAACAGAATACGTGAACCAAGGCTTAGATAAACCATTTCATTTCTCACCTCTACTCTTCCAGCCATGGGCTAGAATAGATATCCTACGTGCAAGAGATAGATCAGATCTAACACTATTCAAAAAACTCTGTAGTTCGTCTTGTGAAGGATATTTAGCTGGACAAGGTACACAGTATCCAGTTTTTCCCTCAAGAGCCTTGTTACTAGCCTCTACAAATATACCATTAATACCTGGGCCCTGTCCCTCGCCATAGTCGCAGCAATTCAGTATATACTCTTTATCACCGCTCTTTATCTTAGCATAGACTTTTGTAGATTCAAGGCTCTTAACTATCCTTAGAGCATCGTATATGGCTTGCTCGATACTTTCAGGACTTAGTGCGAAAGCCATGCGATCAACTAAGTTATATCTCTGGCTATCGATAAAGAACTTCATAACCTCAACTATACCCGGGTATTTATTGATTAGATTCTCCTCCAAGCATATCATCCCTTAAAAAAGAGTTCTCTATATAAAATGGTTGTTTGGAATAGTATATAAACTTTTATATGGAGTTCAATTCCTTATAACAGAAACTAGTCATTTAATATGTCTATAACAAATTTAATACGTAAACACGATCTCTAAAAGAATCAATATTCCTATAACTACTTAATCCATATACCTCTTAGAAATGAAGTCCATAACCCATATGGATAATATACATTATAAATCCTTATACGTTATGGAAACAATCTATTTAACACATAGAGTAAACCCATATAACTAGGGAAATATAATTGGCTAATGCACTTATAGCTTCACTAGGTTTTGATGAGCGACACGTTATCCGTAATCTATTAAGAATAGGGTTTAAGGGTGTTAAGAAGATCATACTGCTTATACCGAGCTGGGATATTGATAGTAGGACAAAGAGAGCTATTGACGAGATAGTAAAGATAGCGGTTATAGCTGGTTTAGAGAGGAACTCTATAGTGACATATAGAGTTGATGTGAAGAACCTGTATAATGCAGTCAAAGCTATCTATAGATTATATAGAGAACTAGTTAATGAAGAAGTCGACAAGGTCATTGTCTCACTTGGAGGCGGGTTAAGAGCGCTCATAATAGAGGCTTTCCTAGCAATAATATTACTTGATAGAAATACTAGGGAAAAGATAACTGTTATAGTAGATCTTGAGACGGGAGAAGATTATATAGTAGTAGATCCGTCAATACCCTTTAACTACATACCATCGGAAAACGAAGTACTTGTTCTTAATAAGCTATTCCAGGAGCCAATGAGCTTTAAAGAACTACTAGAGACTACGAAATTACCTAGGACGACCCTATGGAAAACACTATGTAGACTTCAGGAAAACAAGTTAGTAAAACAACAAGAAAGCAGGTATGCAATAACAGAGATTGGTAAAATAATATCACTAAAACAATACAGTTAAGCAAAACAAGTACTTAAAACCATAAAGACTTAAACGATGAAGAGTAATGTGTATCATAGATCAATGTAATAGCGATCGGGTCGATGCCTCCTAACTCCTACCTCTCTACATTAGTACGTAAATCCTCTATATTACTGGCTAACTCTTTAATCATAGAAGACAGTATCCTATCCCTCAAAACAGCTTCGATCTGATCACTAAAAACTATATGTAGAGACTTAGTTATCCTAGGCATAAAATCACCAATTATATGAATGTAGCTCACTACAAATATACTTTCCCCAACACAATACACTATAATTACTAGAACACCCTAACCCAGCCACCTTAATAAACAAAAATATTAAGACCGCGCATCGGGGGAGAAGCTTCCCTCCCACCCCTAAAGACAGGGATCACCTCTCACCTTAGCAACATACCCTCTACACTCTCCCACCGTTTAAGATTTTCCCAGATAATACCAAGAGAAACCACAATCTAAAATACTCTAATCTAGTAACAATACTTCAACCCCGTCCTTGCCGTACAGCGATAAAAGTGTATAATCTTTCAATACTACTGCTATTACTTATTAATGTTGAGGGCAAAGCTCTGCATAGCGGGTATGATCTTTCAATTCTATTGTTATTACATAGCGAATGATATATGGATATTAAGGAAGGATGGGGCAAGCCTTTCAATTCTATTGTTATTACATATGAATTAGGTGGATACACTAGGACGCATAGGATTGAAAACT
>CAZITZ010000130.1:1775-3692 GCA_964542295.1 uncultured Desulfurococcaceae archaeon | reverse complement strand
ATATGGAGTATTAAGGCATATTATTTTCAAAGAGCTGTTCCATTATTATTTGATACTGGTAATAGGAAGTACATTGTTGCTAATCAATTAAATGGTACATTATCATTTATTACAATTGATGGTAGGGTAGCATATAACCTAGTTGTAGGAACAGCTAGTGTCAGTGCACCCGTTTCAGGAGATGTTTATGGGAATGGAGAACAAGTTATTGTAGTTGCGGAGGCAAATATGCCATACATACATGTTATTAGATTTGCTAATAACGTTCCATCAGTTATTACTATTAAGCTAGATGATAATGTCCCTTCAAGTTTTGAAAGCCAAGCATTTCCAATATTATATGATGTTGATAAAGATGGTGCTGATGATATAATTATTGCGACTTATAGTAAACTCCTAGCTATAAGTGTACGGAAGAATATTGTTTTATGGTCAAGTGATGTAGATGGAGTATGTTATACCTCTCCATCAATTGGCGATGTTGATGGAGATTATTTACCAGATATAGTATTGACCACTACTCAAGGATTATATGTATATGATCTTGAAGGTAGATTAAAGATAGGTATTACCGGCCTTAATGCTGGTTTCTCATCTCCAATAATTAGTGATGTAGATGGAGATGGTTTGAATGAAGTCATTATAGGTAGGTATAATGGAGAGATCAATATTTTGACGATAAACGACTATACTGATCTATATGATATGATAGAATTTACATATAAAACTGGAGCTCCCGTTATGTCGTCTGCATCAATCGGAGACCTTGATGGCGATAATTTACCTGAAATACTAATAGGAAGTAGGGATTTATACCTATATATCATTAGAGGCATTCTATCAGACTATACAATAACTCCTAGGACACCATCCATAACTGAAACTACTTTGTCTACTGAGGAAAATCTTACTACTCAAACCAGTATAATGGAGACAAGTACGCCAGTATCCTCGAAACTAGAATCATATTCTGGTACTTCAATCACTATCTTCACTGGCCCAGGTAAGGAGTATTATAAGCCAGATATTGTATTAATTACTGTATTTGCAGTTGTAGGAGCAGTAATTGTGATAATAGTATATATTATCACTAGGGATTAAAACATTTATCTATTACTCGATACACTATCAATAGTAATACTATAGTATATATTACAGCAATAATGGTAGCACTAATAGGATCTACGTAATCGAATAGATTATATATTCCATATCTAATGAGGTCATTTACGTAGGAGATCGGCAGAATATATGCTAATGGCTGTACTATTTCAGGTAAAAGCTCCTTGGGAAGCATTCCTCCTAAGAAGATCATTAGAAATCTGAGGGCATTTAAAACCATTACAGCTTGAATTACATCTAAGACTGATGATATCAGTAGTCCCAAGAGACTAAATATTATTGATCCAAATATAATGCCTATCCATAGAAACACGGGATTAATGGCTTGTAAAGAACCGTATAAACCCCAGAGAATAGCTGTACCTACGCCCACTCCTAATAAGCCGAAGATTACCCCTCCCATTATTTTAGCAATTAATAATTCAACTGGACGTATAGGTGAATGGATCAATGTCTCAATACCTCCACTTGCCTTATCAAAACCCATTGCCACATGAGTCATTGATGTTCCGCTGAACAACAAGGTTATTCCAAGTAGAGATGGTATGACTCTATACGATCCTAGTCCTGCACCATAATATCCAAGTAAGACAACAAGAGTAGCTGGAAACAATAATCCCCAACTAATTGTTGGTGCCTTGCCATAGTATTGCCTTATATCCTTAATGAATATGGCTAATATAATTGAGGCACGTATCAAAACTAAATCTCCCTCATTAACGGGCAACTATAACATTTCCGATCCTTATAATAAGGGCATTTTAGGCCAGTAAGCATAAGATAAACTTCCTCCCA
>CAZITZ010000130.1:0-1675 GCA_964542295.1 uncultured Desulfurococcaceae archaeon | reverse complement strand
TCATTAACCACTTTTACAAGATCACTCTTAATATCATCAACATTTATCTCAATAGATAGTGTTTTTGAAAGCATTTTACGTAGTTCACTAGGCTCTCCTATATTCTTCACTTCACCATTAACGAGTATAAGGACTCTATTGGAGATATTCATTGCCTCTGCAATATAATGTGTTGCCATAACAATTGTAACTCCATTTCTAACTAATTCACTAATAATCTCTCTAAGAGTAATTGATGAATGTAGATCAAGTCCTCCAGTCGGCTCATCCAATATTAATATTCTTGGGCTATGGACTAATGCAGATGCTATATCAACTCTTCTTTTAAATCCTTTAGATAATTTACCATACTTTCTATATAGGAAATCCTTAAATCCAAGTAATTCCGCTAATTCCATGATCCGCTCTCTAGCTTTACTAGAATCTAGTCCATGGAGTTTTGAGACAAACAATAGATTATCAATAACTTTAATTTCTGGAAATAGCATATGATTTTCACTTACAAATCCCGTAATCTCCTTTATCCTGATCTTATGCTTAGATACATCATATCCTTCAATAAAGACTTTCCCCCTAGGTATTCTTAGAGAACCTGTTATTGCCCTCAATAAAGTTGTTTTTCCAGCGCCATTCGGTCCCAATAAACTGAATAATTCGCCTCTTTTAACATTAAAACTTACATTCTTAAGAGCTTGAACCTGTCCATATTTTTTACTTAGATTTCTTACAATAATGACGTTATTGTCTGTATCTTTAATTTCTTGATCAATCACTAGATTCATCTCCTCTAGATCTCTTCTTCAAAATATGGTACCAATGATGTATTTTTATCACACTCTTAGATATATTATTTACGATTATAATAATTGATAAGCTTTAATGCATTGAATATATACTGTATAGATATAGTAATTGATAATATCATCTATAATGCTGTTATACATATTATAAACACTATAAGTCAGCTTCGCCGACCCTCTTCATAGCCTTCATAGGCTCCGACACGGGTTCGCTCTTCATCCATATAAACACATTATCTAAAGCTGCAAATAAATTCACCTCATATCACTTAGTTTATTAGGAAATTAGAAAAACTACGTGTACCTGTATTACCATCTTTTTCCAGGGCATCCTAGTCCTGTATAAGGCTTTAATGATCCTTCTTTAATAGACCTTAGGATATCTTCTAGATTATCTCCATTTGCTACTAGAATCTTTATGCCCCTCTGTTTTAGTACCTCTATGGCTCTTGCTCCTATACCTCCTTCTTTAACAACGATATATTCTACGCCTAGTTGTGAAAAGTATATTCCTGGGATATATCCCAGGACTCTAGGATTTTCTATGAAATCTATTTTCTTGACATTATACTCTTCATCGAGTTCCATAAGAGCATAATAAGGTGCTCTACCAAAGTGTTCATAGATCTTGGAATATAAACCATTCTTACTTGCCACAGGTACCACGATTCTCAAATAGCATCCCCAAGACCATATGTATATGTTATAGACATAATTAACATATACTATATATGGAAAATAAAGTTATATAGAAGACATATTGTATATTAAGCCCTTGCTTAGCCTATGTGTTATGGAATGCTTTTTTCAATAAGTACTGATGTAATGAGTAGAAATGCCAAGCTTGATAATAATGTTATACATAGTGATAAGAC
>CAZITZ010000129.1:0-3725 GCA_964542295.1 uncultured Desulfurococcaceae archaeon | reverse complement strand
GAACTAATGCTTATATATTATTGACTTAATATCGGCAATATATTCATCAGTTTTTTCAAGTAACTGTCTTAACCTATTTATTATTTCATCATTTGTCTCCCAATACCCTCTTTCATAGGCCTCAATGAGTCTATGTATCATCTTCCTAAATGCCCAGGGATTGTTATTCATGATCTTATTCATGATCTCCTCATTAAATACAAGTTTCTCAGCTACTTTATCCCATATCCAATTATCTATAGCATGAGTTGTTGCTGCAAATCCTAATAGGTATTCTACTCTACTAGCTATCTTTTCACCGCCATGGTGATCATGTTTCAACATTTCATTAATCCATGCAGGATTTAACAACCTTGTAATTACACCTCTATGGATGGATTCCTCAATAGTTTCTACCTTGATCCTCTCTCTTGTTGTATCAGCTACTAATATCTCTGGCTTCTTGCTCTTCAATTCCTTGATCGTCCTACTTAATCCTCCCAAAAACTCGTAATAGTGATCTAGATCGGTTATCTCATAGTCTATACTATCTCTAATCTGTAAAACAATATCACTAAGCCTTGATAATTCCATGAAAGAGTCCTGGGCATTAATACCATGAATATTTTCTCCATAGGCATATCTCATACTCTCAATATATGCTCTAACTAATTCACTCTCATCTCTCCATGAACTTGACTCGATCATTGTTGTTAAGCTAGTAGCATATCTATCTGGTGGAGGACCAAAGATCCTTATTGTAGGATCTATTCCCGGGTTTTTCTCAGATAAGTACTGTGTATTAGCCTTTACATAATTATATTCCAAGGGCTCATCTAGTTTTGAAACAATCTTAACTGCTTTATCTATAAGCTCTACCAGGTTATAGAAGGTATCTCTAAATATTCCACATATATTTATGGATACATCTATCCTAGGCCTACCAAGATCCCCTAATGGAATTACCTCAATATCCCTGATATAAGGTGATCTCCATATAGGCCTTACCCCTAAAAGCTTAAATATCATTGCAATAGTTTCTCCACCGGTCTTCATCGTCTCAAAAGCCCATAGCACTACACTAACAACACGTGGATAGGCTCCATATTTCTCATAATATTCCCTAATAACTTTCTCAGCAATCTCCTCACCTCTCCTCCAAGCAATTTCCGTAGGTATATTGGTTGGATCTAATTGATACATATTCCTACCAGTAGGATGAACCTCCGGCGTCCTAACAGGATCTCCTCCTGGACCGGGCAGAATATATTCTCCCTCAAGTGCTGATAGAATAGAACCTATTTCATCAGATGATTCTATATTCTCCCTTATCTTCTTAAGATACTTAAGTGTCTTCTCCAGTTCTCTTCTATCTATTTTCTTAAGATCTAGGTCATTTATGATCTTCGATATGTCTCGGCCTTGGAAGACATGTTTTTCAATGATCCTCCTAGCCTTATACTCTATAAACTCATATAGTTTAGACTTATTAGGCTGCTTACTAGATAGAACATCATCATAATCAATTCCTTCTGCTTCAGCCACTAGCCTATATAAGCTCTTAACTGTTCCCCTATCGTATCTTGAGACATAGAGTAGATAGTTAATTATGTCTTCTCCACACATTTTATCTCCAAGAACATGTAGTCCCTTAGGCATCAATGCAGCCTTATACTCTTGTATTCTATCATGTATTTCGTCAATTGATCTACCGAGTCCATACTCCATAGCTTTCTCAATAATTTTCTTTTCAATATCACCAGCTTTATCCCTATCAAATTGTAACGTATCATAATACTGTGCTAGGAGATTCTCTAAATAACTTATTTCATCTGGCACCTTACCATGCATGAGAGGGGGACTAGCATGATCTATTATTAAAGCATATGATCTCCTCTTAGCAATACTTGCTTCAGAAGGATTTGTTACATGATACACATATATGTTAGGCATATTGCCAATTAATATGTCTGGATAACAATTACTCGTTAATCCAACTTCTTTGCCAGGCATAAATTCAAGAGTTCCATGAGTACCCATATGAATTACTACATCAGCTCCAAAGATCTTTTCTAGCCATTTATAGAATGCAATATAATGATGTGTAGGCGGTAGATTACGGCTATGATAGATCTTGCCAGGATCCTCATGATATCCTCTTGCCGGCTGAATACCTATGAAGATATTTCCTATCTCTATACCAGGAATAACTATATATTCTCCAATACTCCCTGGATCACCCCATTCCCTAATGATCTCTCTTCGTACCTCAACGGGTAACTCATTAAAGATCTCCATGTACTTATCAAGATCTAGTCTAATAGTATTATGATGACTTATTTCTTTAGCCTTACCATACGCGATCATATACATTTTAAGTAGACTATACTTGAGATCATTTTGGCCCGGTATATATGGTATATTGTATCCCTCCTCCTTCATCCTCTCTAAAAGTCTTTCAAGACTAGCAAAGACATCTAGATAAGCGCACTTGCCTAGATTCTCTTCGCCAGGAGGGTATGCATATAAAATTATTGCTATCTTCTTATTAGAATTAGGCTTTGTCTTTAGACTTGACCATTTTATGGCTCTTTCAGCTATCTTCTTAATCCTATCTTCAAGTACAACATATTCATCTACTAGGTAATCACTTAATTCCAATATTTTCCTACCATGTGTAACTATAGGCTCGATCCTACCATCTAGTTCTGGCAATATGACTGTTGTAATAGTCTCAATTGGAGGTATACCATTCTTATCCAGCCATTCATCAATAGTATAGGTGCTCATTTGTATACCGTGGAGAATAGGTACGTTAAGCATTTTCAATACTGTAAATGTACGCCTATGATCACCTCCTAATGGTCCGCCTGCAAATCTAAACCAAAGTAGATCAATTAAGACATTAATAATAGGCTTATTATCTATTATAAGGAATTCATTAATAGCCCTGTAATACCTTAGATCACTTGAAAATACTGGTACAACGCCGTATCCCTTATTCTCTAAGTACTCAGCTAATGCTCTTGCCGCAATAACTGACTGATCATAGTGATGGCCTCCATAAAATAATATTCCAATAAGTTCTCTACTATTATACATGTAGTTATTTAGATAATCTATTAACGAATTGTAAATAGACTGTGTATGGAAATCTAGGATACCCATAGAAGGCATAGTATCTGGATCTTTAACTATATAATCAATATCTGGATCAATGTACTCCTTTAACAGTAGCATAAACATATTTACCATATTCTTAAACGTTATATTCTCATAGTATTTAAGGATCAATACATAGTTGCGGGCATCCCTTAGAATACCTACCGGAAGATACTTTCCAATCTTCTCAAACATATTCCTTATTCGGACAATAGCTCCATAATCTATAGTTTTCGATCTAAAGAACCTCCTAAACCCACTATCTTCAAATGATCCCATGGTGAACTTTCCAAGCCGTGTAAGCTTTATTAAATCGCTAGAGCCACCAACAAGTACAATAACAGCTCTTGCCCTAGAGCCCATAACACCTTGAACAGTATACTTGAAAACATTATCCCCGCCTCTTATATCAAGTAATATAATGTCGCTAGTCTTCAGATCATCAATATATTTCCTAGGATCAATTAATCCTCTATCAATACTTGAGACATTATAAAATCTAAAGTCAAGGCCATGAACATAGTTCTCTCTTATATATCGTATTGCATCATACATGGATTTTCTTAAGCCATATCCCACATATA
>CAZITZ010000128.1:0-3749 GCA_964542295.1 uncultured Desulfurococcaceae archaeon | reverse complement strand
AAAAGGCAAGGTTGTAAAAGAATGGAGAGAAGGTCGTTTTGGAAAAGGTGATAAACCGGAAGTAAACTTTAGCGGTGGATTAAAGGCCCGTGGACATCCAGTTGGAGCAACAGGTGTTTACCAGATAGCCGAGGTTACTATGCAGCTCCGCGGTGACTTCCCAGGCTATAAAGCAAGTGATCCAGAGATTGGTTTAGCGCAAAACATTGGCGGTGTAGGTACATTTGCAGCAGTAACTATACTTAGGAGGAGGCGTTAATTTGTCTATTGAGTACCGTAGTTTTGATGAAATGGTTGAAGAGCTCCGTAAGCTACGCAAGAAAAGTCTTGAAGGCGGTGGGCCTAAGAAAATAGAGGTTCAGCATAGTAAAGGTAAGCTTACTGCACGTGAGAGACTAGAACGTTTACTTGACAGGGATAGTTTCCAGGAGCTTGGATGGCTAACGATAACTAGATCTAGGTACTATGAAGAACTTGGAATTGATTTCCAGAAAGTAAAGTACCTTGGCGATGGAGTTATTGTAGGTTTTGGCAGAATTGATGGTAGATTAGTGTACTTGTTTGCACAAGACTTCACAGTCATGGGCGGTAGTATTGGTGAAATGCATGGTCTTAAAATTGCTAGGATTATTGAAATGGCTATTGAGAATCAGGCACCAGTCATAGGATTATGGGATAGTGGTGGAGCACGTATACAGGAAGGTGTCGCCAGCCTCCATGCAGCAGGCCTCATATTCTCAGCTAATACAAAGGCTAGTGGTGTCATTCCCCAGATAAGTCTTATACTTGGACCATGTGCTGGTGCAGCTAGCTATAGTCCTGCATTAACTGATTTCATAATAATGACTAAGGGCTCATTCATGTTCATTACTGGTCCAGAGGTTGTTAAAGCTGCTACAGGTATTGAGACTACATTTGAAGAACTCGGAGGAGCAAAAGTACATGCAACTACTAGTGGCGTAGCACATTTTATAACAGAAGATGATGATTCAGCCTTAAGACTTACACGTAAGTTATTGAGCTATTTGCCACAGAATAATACTGATGATCCGCCGTATGTCGATATAGGTGATCCATGGGATCGAGAGGATCCAGAGCTAGATTCTATAGTACCAACGGATCCAACTAAGCCATTTGATGTAAGAGACATCATTGTCAGCCTTGTCGATGGAGGCGAGTTCCTTGAGGTACAAGCCGATTATGCTAGATCAGCTGTTATAGGCTTTGGAAGGATAGGCGGTTACACTGTTGGTATCGTAGCTAACCAGCCATCCGTTAACGCTGGCGTCATAGACATTGATGCAAGTATGAAGATAGCCCGTTTTGTCAGGTTCTTAGATGCATTCAATATACCTATTATAACACTTGTAGATACTCCAGGCTTCATGCCGGGAATAGATCAAGAGCATGGGGGAATCATTAAGCACGGCGCTAAAATACTATATGCATATGCATCTGCTTCAGTACCAAAGATCACGGTAATAATACGTAAAGCCTATGGAGGAGCATACATAGCAATGGGTAGCCGTAGCCTTGGAGCAGACATAGTATTTGCATGGCCCATGGCCGAAATAGCTGTTATGGGTCCTGAGGGGGCAGTCCGCATCCTATATAGAAAGCAGGCTGCAAAACAACCTGATCCAGAAAAGTTTATGAAGGAAAAACTAATTGAGTACCGTCGTTTATTCGCTAATCCATATCGTGCAGCTGAACTGGGCTATATTGATGATGTTATAATGCCTAGGGAGACTCGTAAGAAGATCTTTATGGCTCTTGAGGCTCTACGAGATAAGAGAGAGGAAGTTGTACCTAGAAAACATGGAAATATGCCACTATAACCCTACTTTTTCTTCCTACCCTTCTTCTCCTTTTCACCTTTCTTTTCCTTAGGTTCCTCTAAGGGCTTTATCTTAACTATAGGCTGGCCTTTATTAACGGCTTTGCCGGGTTCAACATATACCTTTTCAACGACACCATCAATACCCGCCTTGATCTCTGTAATCATTTTCATAGACTCTATCAACGCTACTGCACTATCGATAAAGACTTTATCGCCTTCCTTAACCTTAATATCAATTATACGGCCAGACAAAGGAGCTGCAACCATTCCTTTTTCAATGCCAAGAGTTGTACGTCTTCTCTCGATTTCCTTAGACGACAATCCTATCGGTATAAACTCTATAATTTTCTTTACAATAGCTGGGATACCATTGATAACTATACCTGATGAAAATCCATCAACTCTTATCCTATGGCCATTGATATCCAATACGGCTTGCCTAAGATCTTCATCGAACCCTAATATACGGACATAATACTCTTCATTTTCACCAATAATCTTAACCCTATACCCATCCTTTTCCTCTCTGACCTCAATCTCCATCATATCTCCAAGAGATGTCTCTATTCTATACCTTCTAGACATTCTAACACCATTATCTAAGTTATTGATAAGTATAGTATTCAGTATCCATTATTAAATCTAGGGTAGGGAGCCTCTATAAATGATTTCATAGGAATAATTAATATTATAGTCTAGTATTAACAATATTCTTCGGAATAAAATTTCTGGTGAATTACATGCTGCCATCATGGGTTTATAGTTTAGCTGAAGAAGTCTTGGAAAAATCTATTGAATACCCAACAATTCTCGGTGAAGCATATAGGGATATAGTTGAATACTATGCAGAGGTATTATCAAACTATGGCGTACATACAACAATTCATAGAGTACCAGATGATTATTTAAGGAAATACCTTGATAAGTCAATGAATCCGGATAAACCCAGATATATACTAATAGCAAGAATAGGATCAGGAGAAAAAGTTCTACAATATAATGGACACTATGATATTGTAGCTCCTGGTAAGGGATGGACTATTACAGAACCTTTTAAGCCTAAGAAAATAGATAATCGCCTATATGGACGTGGCTCAACCGATATGAAAGGAGGTCTTGCAGCCTTTACAGTAGCTATAGCTTATCTAGCTTCCACTAAGGAACCCATGGATCATGTAGTTGAAGTCGCTTATGTACCCGATGAAGAGATTGGGGGTTTGACAGGTACAGGATATCTCGTTAATGAGCTAGGCTCTAGACCTAATTGGGTAGTTATTGGAGAGCCTAGCGGCCTAGGCACTATATGGATTGGGCATAAAGGAGGAATCTGGCTTGACGTTATTGTTAAGGGTAAACAGGCGCATGCCAGTACTCCATGGCATGGAGAAAATGCTTTTGAGAAAATGATTTACATAGCTAAGTATCTAGTTGAAAATGTTAAGCCAATTATTGAGTCTAGAATAAGTAGATATGAATACGATGAAGAGGAGTCCAAGAAGGCTACTATGGTACTTGGAGGAAAGATATCTGCTCCAGGAAGTCCAAATATAGTACCCGGTGAAGTAAGCTTTAGTATTGATAGAAGATTAATTATAGAGGAAAATCTTGATCAAGCTGAAGAAGAGTTGAAGAAGTATATCATGGAAGCTGCATCATTGGCTAAAGCCAGAGTTGAAATAAATGTTTTGACAAGGCTTAGTCCATCATTTGTCTCTCCTAATTCAAAATTAATAAATACATTAAGCGAAATAGCATATAGAGTCCTTGGATTTAAGCCAAGGAAAGTTGTTTGTACTGGAGGACTAGATCTACATTACTATACCGACGTTGGTGTAATGGCTATATCCTACGGCCCTGGCAAACCTTCACAAGCCCATACAATTAATGAATATATTGAATTAAATGATCT
>CAZITZ010000127.1:0-3776 GCA_964542295.1 uncultured Desulfurococcaceae archaeon | reverse complement strand
AGGGAAGGAGTTCTTAGTTTATGGTCAATAGATCTTGAAGGTAAAGATCTTAAAAGACTTACTGTAGAGCCGATAACAGATGCATTAATTGCCAGGCCGGAATCTCCATATATTATATTTCTAAGGGACATCACTAAGGGTAAGGAATTGCATCGTTTATTTATGGTTGATGTACGTGGCGGCGAAGAGAGACTTCTTGCTGAAACTCCACCCATGAGGATCTTTAGTGCTTCATACAACGGCTCCAAGATCGCATTTACTGGCGCTACATCAGAAGGAATAGGTCTATACATATCTGATCTCAAGGGTAATTGGGAAAAACTTACAAATTTAGATGTTATTGCTTTTACAACTGATCTCAATGATAAGTATGTTGTTGGATTCGGTAATTTAAGGAAAGATCCTAGGACTTTTGAATTATTTATATATAATATGGATACTAGTGAGCTTAAGGTATATACGCCTAAAGAAGGCTCAAATAATAAGGTTCCACTATTATATGATGAGAGGCTTTTATTTGAGAGTAATTTTAATGGCAAGAATAAACTGTATCTATACGATCCAGAAACTAATGAAATAAGTGAAGTAAAGTTTACTCATAATGATTACTATGATTATGATCCTGTTGAACATGATTACTATGGATGGACTAATGAAAAGATTCTATGGGCTATTGGTAAGAAAAATGGTAGGTCAAAGCTCTTTTTAGATGGTAAAGAAATACCGACGCCTACTGGCACGATTCATGGAATACCAGCTTTCCATGGTAAACATGTCTTCCTGGCAGTATCCAATATAGTTACGCCTACAAAAATATATAAGATCAATATTTCTGATGGGACTGCTAATATACTCATAGATAATAGGCTTCCAGAGGATATAGCTAAATCATTAGGTAAAGTAGAATTCGTAAAATATAGATCATTTGATGATCTAGATATTCCTATGTATATAGTATACTCAAATATATCGAGTAAGCCGGGTCCCGGAGTAGTATATGTTCATGGGGGCCCATGGAGTGAAGTGAGAGATGTATGGAGTATTATGATTGCATCACTTGTTGCAAACGGATACCATGTATTAGCACCTAATTTCCGTGGATCAACGGGTTATGGAGATGAATTCCGTACATTAGATATAGGTGATCCCGGAGGAGGCGATCTATTGGATATAGTCTATGCTAGAAAATGGGGTGTTGATAACAAGGTTTTCAAGGAAGATCAAGTAGCTATTATGGGATATAGTTATGGAGGTTACATGACTTATCTGGCTATAGGTAGACATCCCGATCTATGGAAATGCGGCGTTGCAGGTGCTGGTATTATTGATTGGGAGGAAATGTATGGCCTTAGTGATGCCATATTTAAGAAGTTTATAGAAGTATTATTTGCTGGTAAACATGAATTATGGAAAGAGAGATCACCTATAACGTATGTAGAGAATATAAAGAGTCCTCTATGTATTATTCATCCACAAAATGATACTCGAACTCCATTAAAACCAGTATTGAAGTATATGAATAGACTATTAGAGCTTGGAAAGACGTTTGAAGCCCATATAGCACCTGATATGGGTCATAGGATAGTGAAAATGGATGATGCAGTAAAGATTTTGTTGCCGGCTTTAATATTCTTAGAAAGATATCTTAAAATGTAAAATGATTTTTTAGTCTCATTTTAATAAAATCTATGCCTAATTATTAACTAGGTGTATACGTTGAGCATGCTATATACTGAATCATGGACTAATGATCAAAAGATTATTGAAATCGGAGGAGTTAAAATAGGTGGTTATCCAGGGGTAAATCCTGCACTACTTGTAGCTAGTCTATTCTATCAAGGAGATAAGTATTTGCTCGGCGAGGACGGTATTATTGATAAAAATGGTGTTTCAAAGGCTATAGAGTATGCACAGGAAGTAGCATTAAAATATAGCCTATACCTTGGTCTTGATGTAATATTTCCCACGGAAAGATCTGTTGAAAATATACTGCCATTTATATCCGAGTATGAATTACCATTATTTCTTGATTCACCCGATCCTATGGCTAGAGTTAAGGCATATAAAATGGCTAATGAACTAGGTATTACAAGTAAATGCATAGCTAATGGATTATACATTAATAGCTCTATTGAAGAGATTAAGGAGATTAGGAACTCGCGTATTGAAAACGTCTTATTACTGGTCTTTGATCCCATGAATCCATCTAAATCTATGATGCCCTTAGATCGATATAACTTATTAGTTAACAAGCTCCTACCAATGGCCAGAAAAACTTCAGCTAAAAATATCCTTATAGATGCTATAGTCCTTGATCCAGCAAGCATAGTCTTTAGTGCAGAAACCATATATCTGGTTAAGAAGAACCTTGGATATCCAGCTGGATGTGCGCCAGCCAATGCATTAGGGCCAGTATCTAAAAAGAATGTCGAATTGGAGGAAATGTTTGGTGTTCATGGAGGCTTAGCCGTGTTCTTAAGAATTTATGGTGCAGACTTTATAATGTATGGGCCTATAAAGAGGATAAAATACATAGCCCCAGCAGTTGCAATAGTTGATTCACTACTAGGCTATAGTGCAAGATATAATGGATATAGAATAGATAGAAAGCATCCATTGAAGAAACTACTTAAAAAACTACAAAAACTGTTTATTTCATCGTAAACACAGGCTATTTTAAATATTCATAGAATCATTAGCATTAAAAGACACTAGTCAACTTATTGTTACACGTACCTTAATTAACTATGGAGATATAATAAACAATATAATACCTATGTTAGTACTCTAAATATGGTGCCGATATATGGCCTTCCATGGAGTCCCTATTATCGAGACATCTAGAAAAAGAGCAAAAGAAGGCCTAAGCCTAATTAGAGATGCAGCCCTCTATATGATAATAGGATCATTATTAATGGGTACAGCAGTTATCAGTTTATTACCAGCAGCTATATCGTCTAGTCCATTAAAAACTCCAGCGATACTATTTTCATCAATCATCGCTATTGTAACAGTATTTATTGGTGCAATAATAGCGTTACTTGGAGTTTATATTAAGCTTTTACCAGGAGCATCATCTCTCGCTGATTATAGTGAGAGATATTCAACTGCAGCATCACTTATAAAGATTGGTTATTTATGGGGATTAATATTAATAATAATAGGGATCATTACACTAGCTGTAGTCATAGGCGCATTCTTTATAATTATAGGATACATACTATTGTTTATTGGTAAAATAGGCTTAATAATACTAGTATTTAAATTAAATGATGAATTCAGCGATTCCAAATTTTTAATAGCAGGTATTTTATTTATACTAGGTATTTTCGTATCGCTACTAGATCTTATAGGATGGATATTAGTCTATATAGGAGCCGGCGAAGCCATTAAGAGACTTGAAGCAACAGTTGAAATACCGCCTCCGCCAGCTTTATAGAGATAAAGTCATTATACATGCTTTATTTTGATAGTATTATATCAACTCATTCCAATAGAACTACTTTATATAAAATCCTTACCTACTTAAACCTATTATCTAACTGGCAGACTATTAATTAACTTAATTGTCTCTATAGCGTCTCTACCATATCCATCTGCACCTATCTTTCTAGCATATTCTGGAGTAACAGCCGCTCCACCAACCAGTACATAGACTTTATTCCTTAGACCCCGTCTTTCAAGTTCTTTAATTACTGTCTCCATATACTTGGCAGTAGATGTAAGTAATGCACTCATACATAGTATGTCTGCATCATATTCTATAATAGCTTTAA
>CAZITZ010000126.1:0-3787 GCA_964542295.1 uncultured Desulfurococcaceae archaeon | reverse complement strand
TCTATCTTTATTGCCTTCTTTGGACATAATGGTATGCATCCATAACATTCTATACAATCCTCTTCCCTAGCATATAGCTTACTTTCTCTAGTATAGAATACGTATGCTGGACAATACTCAATACATAACCCACATAGATCACATTTATTATAATCAATAATTATCCTTACCAATACCGTGCAAGCCCCTATAGATACTACTGTACAAATCTATTAGTAGTGGGAAATCTATAATAAATGATAAGTAATTTATGAAGAAAGGATGAAGTATATAAGGGAATAATATATGCCGAGATTAGCTGCTGATATGCATATACATTCTACTGTAAGTGATGGTAAGGCTAGTCCTATGGAGATAATTTATACAGCTATGGATAAAGGGCTTGATGTAATATCTATTACAGATCATAATAGTTTTCAAGGTTCGGTAATAGCGAAGAAGATTGCATCAAGTATTAATGGTGCACCAATTATTATCGTAGGCAATGAGATTAGAACACAATATGGCGACGTACTAGTTTATTGTATTGAAGAGCCAGATATACCGTATACATTGCCGGAACTAATAGATCGAGCTCATGAAGAGAATTGTCTTGTTGTACCAGCTCATCCATTCGATATATTCCGTCTAGGAATAGGTAATATGATCTATGAGTTTAATGGCTGGGATGCATTAGAGATATGGAATGCTAGTGCATCCCACGGATCTAATAAGAAAGCTATGAAGGCTGCTAAGATACTTGGATTACCAGGACTAGCTAATAGTGATGCACATATACTTGAGTACATTGGTTCAGCCTATACTGTTATAGAGGTTGATGATTACAGTGTTGAAGCCATACTTGAAGCTATTAGAAAGGGCAGGGTACATCCTCACCCGGGATATCCCCCTTTTAAACATATTATTAAGAGATTTGCATGGAGTTTTAGAAGAATAATAAAGTAAACTTATAGTAAAATCCCATTATTTTACAAGAACAAGACCTGCACCAAGATCCTCTCCAGCTGGAGGCTTATTCTTGTATAGTTCTACCTTGTCAAGTCTATGTAGATCAATGATCTCATTTAATACTGGGGCTAAATATTCTGGGACATATAGTTTATCAGCTAATGGCTCTCTAAACCTTATATTGTTCTTCTTCTTATAGCTCCAAATAGCAGAGTTTACCTCAATAACTTTTTCAGCAAGATCAGGGCTCCATTCAAGCCATTCCTTCTTAGGCTCAGGAAATCTCTCCTTATGGACCGTTTTACCATATAATCTACGGTATATACCATCTGTTACGAATGGCATTATTGGAGCTAATGCACGCAATATATTGTCTAATACAGTGTATAGCGTGTACCATGCAGCCTCTTGTTCCTCTCTAGAATACTTATTGTCCCTATTATATGCACGTGTCTTAACAAGTTCTATGTAGTGAGATGCAAAGTAGTTCCATGTAAATTGGTATATCTCATTAATAGGTTCATAGACATCTAGACCATTATATGCATTATCTATTTTCTCAAGAACCCTTGCAAGTTTAGCTAGTGTAGCTTTATCAATAGGTCTTAGATTAACTGGTTCCTTATTGGGCATTGGAAATGCCGATATAAAACGAGCTATGTTCCATAACTTTGTAGCAAATAGTAGGCCAGTACGTATCATTTGCTCTGAGAAACGATAATCATAGCCAAGTTTACTGGCTGCTGCACTCCAGAAACGGAATGCATCAGCACCATATTTCTCGAGATAAGGCTCTGGATCAATAACATTACCCTTACTCTTATGCATAGCCTCGCCTTTCTCATCTAATCCCATACCAGTTATACGTACCCATTTAAACGCTGGTTTACCAAGTAATTGGTATACACGTAGTATAGTATAGTATAGCCATGTACGTATAATGTCCTGGCCTTGAGGCCTCATGGTATACTTAAAGGCTTTCCTAAATAGCTTCTCATCCCTCATATAACCAGTTACATACAATACTGATATACTGCTATCAAACCATGTATCAAAGACTTTCTTCTCACCAATAAGCTCCTCCTTAGGAGCTCCACATACTGGACATTTATCCCATGGGACAGGATCTATCCATGGCCTATGGTATTTACCAGGCTCAGGCAGAAGTACTGCACCACATCTACGGCATCTCCATATAGGTACTTCTGTTGCATAATATCTATCTCTACTAATAGGCCAATCAGTTGATAAACTATCGATCCAGTCTAAGAGTTTCCTACGATGCATTTCAGGCCTAAAGTCCATTCTATAGACTAGATCCTTAAGCTTCTCCTTAAACTCTAGTTGTTTCAAGAACCACTCTCTAGTATGTATGATCTGTATTGGTGTTTTACACCTCCAGCAAACAGGTATACTATGTCTAATCCTTTCCTTCTTAACAAGCAATCCATTCTCCTCAAGAAGCGCTGCCATTTTCTCCCTAGCTTCATCAACTCGTAAACCAGCAAGTGGTCCAGCCTCCTCAAGCATTCTACCATCTTTACCTATGATTATCTTTGGCTTAAGGCCTAGTTCACGAAACATCTTAACATCAGCCTGATCACCATAGCTACACACCATAACCAATCCAGTACCAAACTCTGGATTAACTTCTTGGTACTCAGTAATGATCATTTCATGCCCATAGATTGGTGCAATTGCATGAAGTCCTTTAAGCCTCTTATACCTCTGATCATCTGGATGATATACAAGTGCAGCACATGAACGGATCATTTCAGGCCTCGTAGTAGCTATAATAACATCTTCACCAGTCTCCTTAACACGGAACTTAACATAATATAAGTAGCCCATAACCTCCTTATGCTCTAGCTCTGCATCAGCAAGTGTTGTACGGCAGCGTGGACACCAATTAACTGGTCTCTCAGCTTCATAGATCAATCCCCTTCTGTAAAGTTCTATGAATGTAGCCTGTGTAATTCTTCGATACTCCGGAGAATCAGTACCACTTCTCCAATAATCAAAACTGCATCCCATTTTCCTCCAAATCTTCACGATCTCCCTTTCAGCATGATCGAGGAATTCACGGCATAATTTTAGAAATTCCTCCCTACCTTCTGGAGTACTTGCTATCTCATGAGGATTTATACCATATGTCCTTTCAACTTGTACTTCAACAGGTAATCCATTACGATCAGCGTAGAACGGTACTAATACATTATATCCCTTCATCCGAAAATATCTTGCAACCATATCTATTTGCGCATAATGAGCTGCGCCGCCAACATGCCACTTACCACTTGCATAAGGAGGCGGTGTATCTATAGCTATAATATCCCTAGGATCATCTTCACTAAATACAAACTTATGCAGGCCCTCTTCCTCCCAAAGCCTATATAGCTTCTCCTCCTCATCTATACTCCAGCGCTTCTCTCTAATCCTTGGCTTAAACTGTATCGACAAACAAGTATCACCACATAACCTCTACCAGCTGATATTGAAGAATTATGGATACCCTTAAAATTGTTTACCATAAATCTTAGCAAGGATATAATTATAGCTAACCTTTACACTCTATATCCTCCACATCCTTGAAGATACATCCAATTAATACCCATGACTTATAGAATAGTTCCGATATATCATTGTATGTTAGTTTCTTATCGCCAGAGACCGTGTAGCGTACATTAACAGTTTCAAGCCGATCCTTAGCTTTAATACCAACAACTTCTACACTAATAAAATATTTTGATAATTCACCAAATACTCTACTTAGTTCATCCAAAGAAACCTTGTGGTAAAGTATACAATAATTTTCGCCGTCAATACACTTCATAGAATC
>CAZITZ010000125.1:0-3812 GCA_964542295.1 uncultured Desulfurococcaceae archaeon | reverse complement strand
GCTGGTCCACAGTGCATGTAGAATGGCTTACCAGCCTTCTCGAGACGCTCCATAGTGACTATCCAGTCCTTGAACTTAGCCTGGTACTCCTTAGCCTCAGCCTCATGGACCTTGCCATCACTACTGAATGGTGGGAAGAATGCCTTTGGACTCCATGCCTTTGGATAGACGAATGTTGCTCCCTCAAATGCCTCGTCCATGTCATGGGTTATCTTAAACTCTGCACCCCAATGCTCAGTGTATTGTTTAACTTGGTTGATAATAGGATCGAGTAGTTCAAAGCCTGGTGGATGAGCTATATAGACATCTGCACCAAGCATTGCAGCCATTAATGCTACACTCTGTGGTACAGCTAATGGCTTTAATCCACCACTATATGCATAGCTTACGACAAACTTCTTACCACGTAAGTCCCTTGGCCATCCAAGAGCTTCTAATGCTGCCTGAGCATCAGCTAGTGCCTGGAATGGATGGTATAGGTCATCCTCCATATTAAGTACTGGTACACTACTCCACTTTGCAAACTCTTCTATAATACGGTGTCCACGGCCAATAATCCACTTAGCCGGCTTACCATAGATACGTATAGCTATACCATCGCCATAACGGCTTAATACACGTGCTACATCACGTATAGCCTCAGTCTGATAAGGAACCATATCCTCTGGTAGTGTCGGTGCATATACTTGGTCAGGGCTTATGAATATTCCCTGTCCTCCAAGCTGGTATATTCCTGTCTGGAAACTGTTCCTTGTACGTAGACTCTTGTTGTAGAAGATAAGGTATAGTGTCTTACCCTTTAGATAAGGTGTCTCGGCACCCATGTGGAACTTCTGCTTCAAATCCCTAGCAGCCTCTAGTACCTTGAATATATCATCAATACTATAATCGATATTGCGTAGCCAGTGCTTACCCGAGAAATAGCCTACATACCATGGCAGGTCTGCCATATCCTATTCACCCAGATACTATACAATTACTAGGGAATCTATACGACAAGATCTAGATTATAAACTATACCATGAAAGATCTTGTACAAGATCAAGATAGCATAGCTTGAAATAAATTTATTAGACCCTTGTAACTTCGACCACAATCGAATCATACTAGTATTCAACTCAAGAAAGACACTGTCCATGAGAAATCTTTATTTTAGCCATAGTATAGAGCAATTAATTGATGATGAGATATCTCCTCTCTCAGACCTATGGTGAAGAATGTCGCCCTCACTGATCACAATAATTCTCCTTGTTTCATAGGTAATTCTATATTAGATTAGAACCCTATATTTTATTATAGGTAGGAATTATCTATAAGAGGTATAATCTTCAAAATTGATAAGTATCGAATACTCTTGAAAAGAGCTGAGGGATTCTATAAGACTGCTTTGTTTCGGCTAGACAATGGCTTATTTGATCTTGTAGCTTTTAGTCTTGAGCAATATCTATTATTGTTTCTTAAAGCAGTGCTCTTAAAAAATGGCGTTGATTTCCAGGAATCCATGGTGTTAGAGCCTTAATTAGGCTTCTTATGGATTTGAAAAAGAATCAATCTTATAAATTGAGTTCAATACTAGATAAATATGAGCTTGAATTATCATTGTTAGAGGATGCCTATATCACGTCTAGATATATTCCTAAGGAGTTTACGGAAAGTGAATTAAGAAAAATAATGAAAGCTCTAGAGGAGATTGTAGATGAAATCAAGAGAATTGATCCTTAAATATGCTATTAAGAGAAGGGAAGTCTTCAAGAATTTAAATGGATATTTAGCTAGGATTAAAAAGGTTGTTAAGAATATTGATCCCCAGGCAGAAATATACCTATTCGGATCTGTTGCTGAAGGAAATTATATATTGTCAAGTGATATTGATATATTAATTATCACTGACAAGCCTAGGGAAAAGATCGTGACTGAATTATGGAAAAATGGTATAAGTGATCCATTCGAGATCCATATATACACTGTAGAATATTTAGACTTATTTAAAAAGAGGGCTAAGTTAGTAAAAATATAGTCTGAGATAAATAGTCTTATTCTAGTCCCTAGATGTCTCTTTATGGAATTCCAATTAAGATACACATGTATTATAACTGTACAGATCATTATAGATGATAAGTATGTATGTGGTAGTCTGGTGATGGCAGTATTTCCAAGCCTTTATATATGATCTTTATAGTCTTTAGATATAGCATGACCCTTGTAATAAACAATATAATCCATGAGACAAACAATATTATTGAAGTAATACTAGAACGTTCTATTTTTATCAATGATTATGGATAACTGACATTATTGTTTTAAGGATATAAAGAAGAAAAAGAAATTTATTTAATAAAATTACTTGACTCCATAAAGTGTTAAAGCTAGTACTGCGGCTTTAGTCCATAGACCGTTCTCTGCTTGTTCATATATTATTGATCTCTTTGGATCGTCTATGATGTCATCATCTGCTTCATATCCACGGAAGATCGGTAGTACATGCATGAGTACTCCATGCTTATCCATTATATCAAATAATTCACGAGTAACCTTCCAATTACGGTACTTTTCATACATCTTGAGTTCTTCTTCAGCAAACTTACTATAGCCTAGTTCAACGAGTCTTGGAGATGCCCAGTTTCTCGGAAATACTGCATGAGCTCCTTCAAGAGCTTCTTCAAAGTTATCGGTAAATTCTAGACTGCCTCCACTTTCCTCAGCATTCTTCTTAGCAATCTCCATAAGCTTTGGATCGAGGTCAAAGCCTGGTGGATGGGCTACGACAACGTCTACGCCGAAGCGTGTAAATAGTATGATGTCTTCCTGAACACTACACCATCCACGTATTTCTGGGCTATAGGCCCACATTACAACATATTTCTTACCCTGTATCTTGCCGAATCTCTCTCTAAAGGTATATAGATCAGCTAGTCCCTGTGTTGGATGGAATTTATCGTCGGCCATGTTAATAACTGGTACACGTGCATGCTTAGCATAGATCTGTAATACTTCGTTGCCGCGGCCATAGACATAGTCTATGGCTTTATCAAGTATACGTATACCAATACCATGTCCATATCGTTCATACATGACAGCTACGTCTTTAGCTGCTTCACCAACTTTCTTAGTTCCAACGCCAAGCCTTGTAGTCTTAGCCTCAATATATGCTGCATGACCGCCAAGCATTGTCATAGCAGCTTCAAACGCAGCTCTAGTCCTTGTTGATGGTGCATAGAATAGCATGAAGAATACCTTACGATCAAGTATTCTCGGTATCTCGGCAAGGCCGAAGGAATGATATCTCCATTTAAGTTCTTCAGCTAGTCTAAGGGCGATCTCTAGCTCTTCAACACTCCAGTCTAGCGTAGATATAAGGTCTCTACCACTAAGATCCATAACAAGGTTCCTCATAGCGTATACCCCCATATACAATCCTATGTCATATAGATATTGTAGAGAGCATCCGGAATAAAAAATCATCTAAAAAATGAATAAATTAATAATTAAACTAGAATAATGAATTTTATAGGGTTGGCAAGTTGAGAGATGAGGCAAAGAGATGGTTTAATGAGGCATTATGGGATCTTGATACAGCTAAAATTCTTTATGAGAAGAAACGCTACAATGCAGCAGTATTCTATGCCCATCAAGCCGCAGAAAAAGCTGTAAAAGCCTTACTATACAGTATTAATGAGGCGCCTTGGGGCCATAGTATAAGGAGCCTTCTTCACAGATTCTTTAAAAGTCAGAGTATAGATATTGATGAGAATATTATGTCTCTTGCACGTGAACTAGATCTTCACTATATACCTTCAAGATACCCTAATGCT
>CAZITZ010000124.1:0-3814 GCA_964542295.1 uncultured Desulfurococcaceae archaeon | reverse complement strand
AAGATCTTGTTTTAGGTAATTATAGTAGTTTCCTCCCATAACTACTCCCTTAACTGGATACTTTATTTCTCCATTCTCAACATATAGTCCATGAGTTATCGTTGCCTGTATAGCCCCATTAACAGGATTAGACATCCATGAGCCAATTACTCCAAAGACTATAATTCCCTTCCTAATCATACTGATCATTGATTCTAGATCTTCTGTATTCCTAGCCTTAAATACAATATTTAATGGAGTAGGAGTTGGCATGGAGTTTAATCTTCTTCTTACAGCATTACCTGTACTCTTTTTACCCTCAATAGATGCTGTATAATGATCGTATACAATATTCTTAAATACACCATTATCAACTAACGGCTTAGACGTTGTCATTATTCCTTCATCATCAAAGGGCCTAGATCCAAAGCCATAATCCATATGAGGATCATCATATATTGTAATGTCTTCACTAAATATCTGTTCTCCAACCCTGTCTTTTAAGGGACTTCTATTTCTCTGAATACTATAAGCTGATACAGCTGGTGAAAATACTGTCTCAACTAATTCGCCATGGACCTCCGGCATAATAAGTAACTGGTATCTATCACTATCTATAGATTTAGCTCCAATGAATTTAACTGCTAGCCCAGCTGTCTCAACTACTTTATTAAAGATCTTGTCTTTATCAAGTCTTCTTATTTGTATAGTGAATGGATAAGCTGTATCTCCCTCTCTATTTCTAACATATATGTTATAATAGACGGATAGAGCCGTTGATCTACCACTTATACTATCTCCATAGCTATTCTCAATATAAATACTACTACGGACTATCCATAGATAACCCCTAGTAACAACTGCTTCTAAAGCCCCAGCTTTCCGAGCACTATCTATTGAAGTATCAATTACTTCACCTAGAAACTCTATTAGGCTTTCAGGAGTAATTGATGCAAGATCCTTATCATAGACCTTTAACCCTCCCTTACCAGAATATCCTCTGGGAAAACCAGGCCATTTTTCATCTTCTGGCGCAGTTTTTGTTATAGAGATAGCCTTCTCTACAATACTAGGTATTGATTTTTCATCTATATTTTCAGAGTATGTTAGACCTATTCTTTTACCTATAGCTATTCTTAAAGCATATTTTCCTATGCTTCTAGAAACGATTTTTCCAATACCATTACTTGTTAGCTCGGCTTGTATTATATCATCGAATTTGCCATAGAATTCTGCTTCAGATACATTCTTTTCTTGTGTTAATGAGATTATTTTAGAAGATAGATTTGATAGTAGTTCTATACTCACCATTCTCAACCTCCAATAGTTATGCTTTTAACTCGGACATGTGGACCACCATCACCTACGCGGACAACTTGGCCTCCCTTACCACATCCACCAAAAACATTTGTCCGAACCTTTAGATCATTTGCAACAGCATCAACTCCCTTAAGAGTTTCAAGTATATTACCACTTAACATAACTCCTCTGACAAGGCCTTTGATCTCTCCATTCTCGATAATATAGCTTGGACCTGCTGTAAACGTAAACGTACCAGTAGAAGTACTTACTTGGCCTCCCTTAGCGCCACGTCCACATATATATAATCCATACTTTATGTCTTCAAACAACTCCTCAACACTATAGTCACGAGGCATCATATAGGTATTTGTCTGCCTTATGAGAGGCACATTCTGATAATCCATTGCACGAGCATTACCGGTTGGCTCTCCGCCTAATACTTTAGCCGTTGAAAGACTATGTAAATAGGATCTTAAGACACCGTTTTCAACAGTAGCCACTTTCCTCTTAGGAGTACCTTCATCATCATAGGGCAGAAAGTATCCTCCCTTAACAAGACCGTCATCAACTATGGTTACTAGTTCACTAGCTACTTTTTCACCTATCCTTCCATATAGTACACTGTCCCGACTACCGACAATATCTGCCTCAGTAGCATGGCCGAATGCTTCGTGAAGCATTAGGCCAACCATATCATTATCTAGTACAGCTTGATACACACCTGGCTTTACAACTGGTGCTTTAGCAGCATCACTAGCCAGCTTACTTACTTCACGTGCAAATTCATACCAATCCTTCATACCAATATATTCCCATCCAGCAACCATACTATCAAAATCCCAAACAGACTCCGCAACACCCTCATGTCTAGCAACACTATAAACGCCTAGACCAACAAGCCTAGTAGTCATATCAAGATAGTCTCCATGAGATGATGCGTATATTCTATGGTCATACTCTAGGCCTAGCCTAATCATAAGTGATACTATTCCATCAACACTTTTACCGCCTTTATAAGCATCCATAGCTACACCGATCTTTTCTTCACTACCAACATTAAGAAAATCCTTTCCATACTTAGATACAATTTTATCCCTTACAGTCCTCCTCTCATAGAGTCTAACCCGCTTACCACGTAGACGAGCAGCCTTAGAAATATTAATTGCATTATTTAGGACATTATCTATTGATTTACTTGATAAATCATTTGTAGAAGCATATCCCTCAAATCCGTCAATAATTACTCTAACACCTATGCCCAGCTTATTTGAAATACTATATTCTCTTAAAATACCATTATCAATAACTATTAATTCATATTGATGTACTTGGCCCCTTACATCAATGAAATCAATATCTCTATCACGTGCTTTTTCAAGTAATCTATCAATTACATAGGCAAGTTCACTGGTTCTAGAACTAGCGGATATAATGTATCACCTCCATAGTATACCGTAGTATGTGGCAGGATAATAGCCTTAACCTAGTTAATGGAAAATAAGAATATATAAGTGATCAATATATATTATCTAGTGAATCCCCCGCCCCCCACTAACAACCCCGTACATAGGGGTCTGGATGAGGCTGGGGATTCCCCCACTCCTCGATCCCCCACCCTTTCTATATGATGAATCCTCCTCTCACAATAGACCGTGGGGATGATGCTCCCTCACGGTAGCTGATAATATTCTATTGGTTTAATGAGGTCTTGTTTATATACTGCTAATTATATCATATGTTATAAATGCAGGGTAGAACATGGTGTGTTAATATGGAGATTGATGAGGATATTAGTGCTATACTGGATAAACTAGCTAGGAAATATAGTTCAAGACCTATTGCAAGACTATGTTGTAGTATGAAATTGCCCATAGGCTATGAGATTAGAAGCGGCCGTGAGATCGAGGAACTTAAGAAGAACTGTAGAGTTTTGTTTGTCAATTTCTATTCAACATATTGTCCTTATTGTAAGATATTCCATAGGGTATTCATTGATGTAGGTAGAAAATATAGGGGTAGAGCTGGATTCATAAAACTCAATGTAGATTACGATATTGAGACAGCGTGGAAATACGGTATCATGTCAACACCTTCAACGATAGCTTTTGTTGATGGAAAACCGGTTACATTAATACCAGGCTATGTACCCCATGAAACATTTGAAATGATTGTTCGAAGAGTACTAAGTGAAGCAGGATGCACCTAAATCTTACTATACTTAATCAGTTTGTCCGGGAGGACTTCGGCATTGGCTGGACACTATCCAGCCCTTAGTGAGAGTAGGGGCTTCATCATTTACTAAATATGTATATGATAATATTTCTATCTTAAGACTTTATCCACGGATGTAAGAGTATGTCTTCTACAGTAGATATAATATATACGGAGTACACATAAGTAACTGCGGCTGGGAATAGACTGTTAATAGCAGTCTATCAAGCCTTTAGGGATAATGAGGTCTTAGGATCTTGTGATTCCCTGAGGGTGCCCGGTCGCCCCTCTCATATGGGTTCATATGGCCTGTGTGAGGGGG
>CAZITZ010000123.1:0-3816 GCA_964542295.1 uncultured Desulfurococcaceae archaeon | reverse complement strand
GCCTTTCCAGCAATCCATGGATATTTCATAATGAGCCATAGTAATTTTTTCTTTATATCATTGCCTATTTTAGTGTGATCTATATTGTCCCAGTCAATGTCTCTAGCCTTCCTAAGAATGCTGTTTGCCCTGGCATATGTATACATAAGATAAGGAGCGCTATTTTCACTAATATTTAATGCCTTATTAAAATTAAATGTTAATGGTTTAAGTGGATCATAGCTTGCCATTGTAAATTTTGCAGCTGCTATAGCTATTCCCCATGCTATCTCCTTTCTTTCATCCTCATTAAGATCTCTTCTTCTTTTATCAACTTCCTCCTTAGCTCTTGCATATAGTTCGTTAAGTAGCCAGTCAAGAGTAATTATACGGTACCTACGACTACTCATTTTCATACCCGGTATATTCACCATCTCATAAATGTATGTGATAAGGTTTTCAGCTTCCCTATGATAACCTAAAGCATATAAGGCTAGTTTGATCTGGGCCTGAGGTAATCTTTGCTCCCCACCAATTACATTAATGACTTTATCTGCATTAAAATCCCTAAATTTATAAATAGTATACGCTATATCACGTGTAGTATAAAGTGTCGTACCATCACTTCTTCTAAGTATAAGTGGCGGTATTTCTCCACGTATCTTGATACCAAGTCTCTTAAGCAATTCTCTATCGCTAGCTAACTTAGGTAGATCTAGAGCTTCAGCTCCTTTATAAATTGTAAAGTATGGTGTTTTTCTAGCTTCCGTAATAATCTGTTCAACATAACCGTTCCATACAAGATCGCTTTCGTAATCCCACTTATCAAATTCAATGCCAAGTTTATCTAGTGTTTTTCGAATACCCTTTAAGGCGATTTCAACAACTCTTCTGACAAGTTTCTTAGCCCAGTCTTCTCCTCTCTCATAAGAAAACATGATCCTTCTAATATCATCCTCAAGATCCCCTTCATACTCCATAATAGCTTTGCTTAACTTGTCAAATAACTCCTTATCTAGTTCCCATAGTCTACCTATATCAGCTGCTAATCTGTCTTGTCTAGCTATTAATGTTCTATACCGTTCAATCTCGTCTTCATCAGCAAATCCAGCTTTAATCTTTATCTCAATGCTCTTTACCTCATTACGTACTTTCTTAAGCTCTATTAATAAATTAGTTAAAGCATAAATCCTGCCAAGCCATTCATCAGACTTAACGTCGTTCGGAGGATCTGGTTCTCCAAGCAATTTATAGCCTAGTGCAAGTATTGCAACTTGCCTACCAGTATCATCTATATAGAATCTTGTTTGTACTATATGTCCACGATTTATAAGTAACTTGGCTAGTGTATCTCCTATAAATGAATTACGTGCATGGCCTATATGCAATGGATGAATAGGATTAGCGCTTGTATGCTCAACAATGATCTTTAATGGATTCTCTATTGGATTAAATCCATAATTAGTATAAGTTTTTAAAGATTCAAACGTTAACACAGTAAGATATGAATTATCATAGAAAACATTAAGATAGCCATTAATAGCTTTAATATCTCTGATACCTTCAATATCCGCTACATAATCTTGGCATTCCATAGCTAATTGTTTTGGACTAATACCAGCCTTCTTAGCATATCTATGGAGAGGTATACCTAGATCCCCCATTTCCGGAGATGGTGGCTCAACAATCTGCCTAGTAATCTCAGTTAGGTCGATCGATAATCCTTTAGCAAATAAGCATTCTCTTATCTTACTACCAAAGGTTTTTATCAAATATCCATATGGATCCCTGGTTTTAAACGGCATTATATTATAGCCTCCAAATGAACTAATCTTCTAATACCCATTCAGGAGGATTCTTTAGGACTTCTATGACAGTTTCATTTAATTGCTTATTAAATAGACTCCTGTCATAACATAATCGGCTGCCACGACAAGAGATCTTCAGTGTCGCTGCTGCAACACCGTATTGTAATGCTTTACCAACATCATGACTCTCTAGATAGACAGCATTAAAGAATGCTGCAAATGCATCACCAGCTCCAGTTGTATCAACTACTGGTCTTATGGGTTTCGATAGACCATGATATACCATACCCCCTGGAAGTAATGCATATGCCCCTCCTGGCCCGCGCTTTATAACGGCTATATCAGCACCTATATCGAGCAATTTATGTAAGTTGGATCCTACTAGTTCTTTAGCTTCACTACGGTTCAAAAATACTATGTTTGAATACTTAATTGCTTCAAGAACCTTATTTCTTGCCTCAAAAGCCCCGCTACCAGGGTCGTAGCTTATAAGAATACCTAAACTGCTAGCTCTTCGGGCAATCTCAATGGCTACGCTAGGCTCTACACTAGCTATATGAACTATATTTGCATTCTTAAGGAGTTCACGTGGTACATCATTTGGTGATAATAATGAGTTTACACCTCTATATTTAACCATAATCCTCTCCCCGCTCCTCTGATCGACAATAACAGATACTATACCTGGCGCTCCTTCAACTCTCTTCACATATGCTACGTTAACACCGTGTCTTTCAAGATCAATTAATACATGGTCGACAAATGAGTAACTAGATGTAGTGGCAATAAGATAAGCTCTATGTCCATAGTGTGTTACAGCTATGGCATAATTGGATGCTGCACCACCAGCACCAATAGCTGCATCACTAGATACTATAGCCTCATCAGGTCCTGGAAGCCTATCAACATATAATGAAATGTCTATATTTAAGTTACCTACGGCTACATGGATCATTTTAGTCCTAGGCATATTTCATCATTAGCTCCTTCTCTTCTCTAACCAATACTTTAGTAAAGAGGGAGAAATGTATTTCCTTCTAAATTCCTCCCTGAGATTATCCCATTCATTGAGTATCTTTACAGCTTCATTAGCTACACGAATAGCATCATCAACACCTGCATCAACAATGAATTCCTCCGTCTCACGATTAGCGATAGCTGCACACACCATACCTGCACGGAATCCATAGATGCCTGCTAATGTAAAGATCGTTGCAGCTTCCATCTCAAAATTAAGTACATTAATGCTCTTAAGGAATTCTACAAGGCCTTTATTAAATGGCGGTAAATAACCTCTATATCCGGGTCTCTCTTGGCCAACATAGAATGAATCAGTTGATACAGATAATCCAACATGATATTTTATATCAAGTGTTTCAGCAGCTTCAATTAATGCTAATACTACGTCATAACTAGCTATAGCTGGGTATTCTGGTATAACATACTGTTTACTAGTACCCTCTAGCCTTACAGCACCAGTAGATATGATAATGTCTCCAACACCAATCCATCTATGGAGCGCGCCAGTTGTACCAACACGTATAAATGTATCAGCTCCAACTCTAAGTAACTCTTCAATAGCAATAGCCGTTGACGGAGAACCTATACCTGTACTAGTTGCACTAATCAACACTCCTTTATATCGGCCAGTGTATGTTGTGTATTCACGATGACTAGCAACATGCCATGCTTCATCCCAGAAACTTGCAATTCTCTTAACTCTTTCAGGATCCCCAGGAACTAATACATAACGAGATACATCGCCAGGTTTAACTCTCAAATGATATTGAAGACCCTCTTCTGTTTCAGGCTGGCTAGCACTTTTCAACTTCTTAGACAAAAACATATACACCTCTATCACTTTTTACTAGAGTATAATCAAGATAATACTATAATTATGTAGCGTTTAATCCTCTAATATATATTATATACTAATTAATTACCTAGCTATTGAGACTTATATACATGTGAATTAGTAGAATAAAATAAATTATTTAGCTTCAATAATATCCATTAAGAATCTCAGAGA
>CAZITZ010000122.1:1342-3895 GCA_964542295.1 uncultured Desulfurococcaceae archaeon | reverse complement strand
CTGAAGAATTCATAAGCAAGTATAATAGGGTCAGAGAGACTATAGACCTTCTCAAAGACGAGATCGCAAGACTAGGAGTAGGGGTTGAAGTATAATTTCCTTTATTCTAAGCTATAGACTTATTTTCTATGCCTTATGTTTAGTATAAGGTATGGGGATATGATACGAATAAAATGAAAGAGTATGGAGGGTGTAAGTGGTTTGAATAAAGGGCTAATCTATGGCTTGATCTTGTTAATGATGCTTTCCTACATGAATGCTCTACCCATAATATATTCTCAAGAATTTCCAACAAAAGCACTAATAATACTAGCTCCGGGAATGAATTATCAAAAATTCAATGAACTATTAGGTGCTAATGTAACATTCGTTAGAGAGTCAAAGATTATAGAATTAAAGCAATACCCACCATATACGTCTTTATACTATGAATATTTACTATTATCACCTAATGGATATGATTTATCCATGGGAATACCTATTGATAATTATGTTCTTTCATGGAATGGTGGTAAAATCGATCCTACTAGATTAATAAATCAATCAAAGATTGTTGAGATGTGGGGGGATCTTGATACAGTCTTTATCAATGTACGTATAGTTAGTCCATTAAACCACTCAAGAACTGTTAACTTAGAGTATGAATTAGAGAAAACAGTTATTCCACCAACATTATTTGAACTAGAAGTTAATACTAGTAAACACTGGAGTCTATTAAATACAGATATAAGAGTTACATTAGTTAATAATAGCTATATAATCGATATAGTTGATTATGGTGTAAAATTCAATCTTTCAAGAAATAATCCAGTATCTCCAGTTATTACCCTATCCGTTTCAGAAAATAAAACAGAGAATATTGTTCCAGGAGAATATAAACTCAGGTTCAGAATACATGTAATAAATGATAATAGAATTTTACTTCTAACGCTTGGGACACGTAATCCAAATGAAGGATTTTCAGAATTTTACCATGGATATGATAGGCCAATAACTCCTCATTTAATCTTGGATAATACAATATTAGACAAATTGTCTCCTGAAATGATCTTATGGACTGTAGATCAAGTAGTAGGGTTCTATGTAAATCTTGCTGACTATGTTTTAACCAAGTATAATAAATTAATTACATACGCATACTATCCATTATTTGAAGAAACCTATAAAATGCTAAAATTTATTGATAATGAATCATTAGCAAATGAGATCATTGAGAGGGTATATGGAGGTTTTAATGAATTTATTAAGAAGGCCAGAGTTAAAATGGGAGAGGCAGTAACCATTACGTACGTTATATCACCATATACAATTACTGAACAGCAAATGGACTTAAATCTTAACTATATAGCTCCTGGAATAGTAAAGTACAGTGAATCAATGATACAAGATCTAGTTTCGCATGAGATATTATTTAGTATAGAAACTATTAGTGGCACTAAATACGTATTTATAACAGATAACAGAATAGGCTATGGAAAAGGCTATATAATGATTTATCCATCACTTCTTGACACCGACATCAGCCCCATTAGTGCCAAGTCTCTTCAATTGTTCAATATATTGGCTGGTTCTTCAGGATATGGATTAAAACAATTAATTAGACGCGTTGATGATCTAAATGAGGAAGTTACTAAATTAAATACTAAAGTCAATGAGTTAAATTCAACAAATGCTAATCTGAGGAGAGAGATTGAGAATTTAAAGAAAGCACTTGGCGAGTCCAATGCTACGGTTATTAATTTAAGAAATGAGATAGCTAGTTTAAGGGAACAGATTAATAGGATTGAAGATGAGAAAAGACAAGTATATATGTATCTATCTATGGGGTTTGTTGCTGCTATAATATTGTCTTTAGTCTATATACTAATAGTACGGGCAATTGCAAGAAAGAGATAAAAGTAATTTTATTTTAAACTTTGTATCAGTATTTTTAGATAAAAATTAAATCCCGTATATTTGATCAACCAAAAGGCGATAATTGTAGATGCTATTAGGAAACCAAGTGCATTAATAAATAATCCATCTGATCTAAAACTGGCTATTCTTAGCCGTTTATTAGATAAAGGATATAGAATGTATATGCCTCTTGGCGTTAAAGAGTCAAAGAATAAATGTAGTATGTATCCTCCGGTAAAAGCAAGTGATATATAAAGAGGGGCTTCCTTAGTCAATAACATGAACTCGCTATAGAGAATATATGATGCTACATAAATGAAGCTAGTGAAAACCATTGTTGCAATGAGGTTATGAAGTCCTTTTCTATGCTTATACCTGAGATCGAGATCTGGGAACCAGCCTCCAAGCCACCCGAATAAAATAGTATAGGGTAGAATATAGTAGTTGTTACTTGCAATAAGAAATCCCAAGGCTATACCCATATAAGCGTGAATAGTTCTCTTCAAATAAGAAACCCTCCATCATAAATATAGTTATTTAAAACTATTAAATAAATAGAGAGATCTAACTTTGGATTAGTAAAAGCTGTCAGTAGAGGACCACTTCGTCATCAACTCAGTTCGTTCCCGGGGTATTTCCTCATCCAAGAATTTGTTA
>CAZITZ010000122.1:0-1242 GCA_964542295.1 uncultured Desulfurococcaceae archaeon | reverse complement strand
TTATAGCCCTTACCTTTACCCATACTTTTCATACGCTTTCCGCATTTAGGGCATTTAGGTGCTTCATAAACTATCTTAGGGGCAACTTGGATTACACGTAATTTTTCAAGGTTAATGGTTTTACCGTGTTTACTACTCGGTGGCCTGACGATACCATATACTTCAACAAGATCGTTTATCCATAATTTTTCAACAATATCTCTAAATTTTCCCGTAGGCTCGTAAGCTGCTACATCAATTTCTCTAGAGCCATCTGATACACTGAATATTACATGGCCCCCAGCTATTCTCTTAGGAGGTTTAGAAACCCTTCCCTGAAATATTACACCCGTATAAATATAAGCTTCATTAAGGCTTGTTATTCTCCTTAAATGGGCATCCGTACCTTGATTAGTGCGATAAATAATCCATCTTTCAATGGGCTCAATAATTCGCAGAATATTTAATGCCTTTATCAATATCTCTGGAGACTCGCCCCGTATCCCTAGTAAGACTGGATCAGGGCCGTGTGGAGTAATTAATGCCTTATCAATTTCATAGTCATAGTTAAGGAAAGTATCTCCCCTCGTTAAACGGTCCATTTCCTTAATACTATTGTGATCTATTTTTCTAGGCGAACTCCAGTATTCCTGTTTTCGATAAACTATTAATTCATATGTATAGTCGGTATTGGACAATGTATTGCCAATGCTTGCTAATGCTCCAATAACTCCTCTCTTCATATTACCTAGGTGTTTAATCCTTACTCTGTCACCGAGTTTATCTATAATACGTTGGACAAGATCTAATGGTATAATGTCCCAGACAGCTTTCCAACCAAGCCATTTAAGCTCATCACTTACCTCTCCAATATATAATGCAATAGCTGGACTGCTTTCTGGATGTCTAAAGTAAGATATATATTCATAAGCATTTGAAACGGCTTCCTCGAATAGTTTATAGCCCATGTCTATATCTTTTACCTTTAATCGAAGAACTACTGCGCCATTACCACGAGTCTTCCAAGGTACACTGGGACAAAGTCTAATTAGATTTGGATAATCTATAAACTCTAAATACCTTCTCTTACACCATTCTATAACTAATTTAGATACAAAGTCAGTAGTACATCCTCCGAAAGGACTATCAATATCATCAAAACCAATATGAATAATAGCCATTACGAGTAACCCTACCAATATCATTTTCTTAGTAGGAAATATATGTAATGCCAATTACTGGAAACATTATTGTTTAGATAAT
>CAZITZ010000121.1:0-3897 GCA_964542295.1 uncultured Desulfurococcaceae archaeon | reverse complement strand
CTGTATAAAGTTGATCATAGAATTGAGAAGAAGTTTAGTGAGGCTTTAAGGCTTTTCGTCAATGTTAATCCGTCAGTGATTATTTTCTTTCTTAGGAAAGCTTCTGAGGAAGGTTTTGATCCAAGACTTTTCTATCCTCTTGCTTTGAATAAGGGAGTTCCTGTATACTCGTATGTTAGAGATAAAAGTAGTTATATTGGTGTTGGGGAGATAGTATATAGTGTAGATGTTTTGATTTCACTTATTGAGAGGTTTTACACAAATTGGCGCCGTATATAGGACTACCTCTTTGGTATAATACTTTAAAGAAAGATTATAGTATAATTGAGATAAAGTCTGTAATCCAAGAATTAAAGTCTGGTGGAATAGATCTTTATGAGATAAGTATTGATTATCCATGGTCTTATAGAGATCTTGAATTACTATATTCTCTTCTAGACATACTTATTGAAAATAATATTCACATAGGAATACATGCTCCATGGAGAGATCTTTTTTATGCCTCTCCCTATGAGGATCTTAGGAAAGTAGCTGTAAATACCTTAAAGACTATATTAAGCCCTATTATAGACAAATACCCTATAGAGTACATAGTCGTTCATGTAACTTCTATGCAGAAAGCAGGTTTTGGAAATACATATCATGATATGGTTAAGGCAGCTCGGAAATCTATTGATGAAATCTCTCAATGGCTTAAGAGCTACAATATATATTTATGTATAGAGAATGTACCTAAGGGATTTAGTTCAAAGCCAGAGGATCTTGTAGCAATTACTGGCAATAGTGTCTATGTAGCTCTCGATATAGCTCATTTATATGCTACATATCTTAGACACTTTACGAGTGCCTATGCTGATTTTAATGAGTTTTTAAAAGACTGTATTGTAATGATAGGTTCTGATAAAATACTTGCTATACATTTTCATGATGTTGTATTTATAGGAAATAGGATTTTTCACCATGTAATTGAGCATATATTACCTGGTATGGGTATCCTTGAATATAAGAATGTATTGAAGAGACTTTCTAGAACTAAGGCTAAGTATTTATTAATAGAGGCTTTCATTGATTCAAAAGGTAGGCATCTGAAGCTGCATCAAGTAGCTGATGGTATAAGGGAGTTTTTAACATGGCTAAAGATATATCTTTAATGATTGGTGTTGATGAAGCTGGCAGAGGGCCAATACTGGGAGACATGGTTATCGCTGTTGCTGTCTTTAGAGAAGATGTACTAGAGACCATTAATGGTTTAGGAGTAAGAGATAGTAAATTATTAACTCCAAATATAAGAGAGAAGCTTGTACCACATATCATAAAGTATTCATTAGCAATTATCGTATCACGTATCTCCCCTATAGAGATTGATCACTATAATTTAAATGAATTAACTATTAGTAGAATAGACTATATTCTTGGATCATTATCAAAGATCATCGATCCATTCCAAGTTAGACGGATAACGATTGACATGATCACGGGATATAGAAAATACAGCCCTAACTATAAACGATATTTCCCAGATGCTGATGTAATATTTGAGGTTGATGCAGATGCAAAATATGCTGAAGTATCTGCTGCAAGCATCATAGCTAAGTATTATAGGGATCAATTAATTAATGAATTAAAGAGATATTATGGAGAAATAGGCAGTGGATATCCAACAGACCAAAGAACAATTAATTGGATCAAAAGTCTTTATAAAAAAGGTTATCCTCCACCACCATTTATTAGAAGAACTTGGGGAGTACTTGAGAAAATAGCGCCAAAATGGTACATGGGTAAAAAGAAAAAGATGTGGAGAAGGAAAAAGCAAAAGACTTTAACTGATTTTATGGACTAATGTATTCTTTTCCTTAAGCTTAATTAACATACAAACAATATATTCTAGCTTTAGAGGAGGATAATGGAGAATGCCTGCTAATCTCCCTGCTGAAGCAAGAGCTAAGTGGATGAAAGTTATGGAAGCTAGGACTCTTGAGGAGAAGATAAAGGCACTTGAAGAGTTCTTATCAGCTGTACCAAAGCATAAAGGTACAGCAAATCTTAGGCTATGGGCTACTCGTAGACTTGCAGAATTACGTGAAGAAATAGAGATTCGTAGGAGAAAAAGAGCTGGGCGAGGACCTAGATTCTTTATTGAGAAGGAAGGAGCTGCACAAGTTATAGTTGTTGGACCTCCTAATACTGGTAAGAGTAGCATTGTATCAATACTAACTGGTGCTAAAACAAAAATCGCTGATTACCCCTACTCTACAATAGAGCCTGTACCAGGCATGTACAAGTTTAAAGATGTATTATTCCAGCTTATAGATACGCCTCCTTTATCTCCTAGTTCTAGGAGTGGTTTGAATTCAAGGGTTATTGGGCTTATACGTAATGCTGATGCAATAATGATTATTATGGATATAAATGGTGATCCTATAGATGATTTTGAAAAGATATATGACGAACTAAGTAGCCATGGAATACTCCTGCATAAGCCACGTGGTAGAGTTGTAATTGAAAGACAGAGAAGCGGTAAACTAGGTATTAGGGTAGCTCTTATGGGTAGGCTCCTGGACTGTACACCGGATGATATTAGGAAGTTATTAGAAAGTTATAGAATAAATAATGCATTAGTAAAGATTTATGGCGATGTAACACTTGATGATGTTGAACAAGCTGTTTTTGAAAGCCGTCTTTATAAACCCTCTATTATAGTAATTAATAAAGCAGATCTTGATCTTAAGAAAGCTATTACCAAGGGTAGGTTATTGAAGAAAATGAACCCAGATATACCAGTTATTGTTGCTTCAGCTAAGTGGCGTAAAGGATTTGAGAAATTAGGTGAAATACTCTTCAATGAACTAGAGCTTATAAGAATCTATACTAAACAGCCAAATGGACAAGTATCAGATAAACCATTGATACTTAAGAAGGGTTCAACAGTATTAGATGTTGCAAAGAGTATACATAAAAAATTTGTAGAAAACTTTCTATATGCTAAGATCTGGGGTCCTTCGGCAAAGTATCCAGGTGAGAGAGTAGGGCTTGACCATGTATTACATGATGGAGATATTGTTGAAATACATATTCGTGGCTAAATCCTTCTCCGGGGCACAACTATCTTAACGATCTTCTTCAAATCATCCTTCTCAATATAAGCACCAGCTAAATCAATATCCTCGGGAAGCTCTACTTCAGTATAGTATCTATTGAATACAGCTTCCCTCGTAACAGTCCATCTAGAGAATCTTATTTCTTCTCTCAATCTACATTCAATAATAACACGTCTACCCCTAAGATCTATTGATAATGCCTTGAGATCAGCATATGGTAAATCAATTAATAATACGTACTTATCTGGAAATCTCTCCATGGATATAAGTGGCTCTAGTCTACCATCAGTTGTCCACATAGGCTTATCTTCTTCAAATTTCTCTTCAATTTCCCTCATAAGCCTTCTTATTTCGCGTCTAACTCTTTCAAACATTTCATCGAAACTACTCACATTCGATCACCTCCTCACGTATACATAAGAGGCATTTGCATCTCATACTTCTTCTTCATCTCAGATAACGCCTTTCTAGTCTGCTTCATAAGTTCTCTAGTCTGTATTTTCACTAGTTCTGCCTCCTCAAGCAATTTACTTACATCAACGGATATACCAGTTATTTTAGACAGTATCTGTAATGCCTCAGCAGCAGCTTCAGGATCAGGGAAGTCATAGAATGATTCAATGAGTATCATTAAATTGTTTATGTTTTTCCTTTTAGATTCCTTTAGTATAACCGCATATGGACCTACTATGAATCCCTCATCAAAACTCTTAATATCGAGATCTTTTATGATCTCTGCTGCTTTATCTGTTGATGCAAGCCAATATGCTGTAAGCTTCTTAATCTCAAGCCTATTTGG
>CAZITZ010000120.1:0-3902 GCA_964542295.1 uncultured Desulfurococcaceae archaeon | reverse complement strand
AGCTATATGGGTTGCATCTGGTATAGTTTATCTAATAGCTACTAACGTAACAGATGTTAGTTCGTGGGCGCGTGTTCTAATGCTTACAACGAGCCTTGGACTAGGCATTGACTATACAACATATTATATACATATGTATAAAGAGCTCCGTAGACAAGGCCTTGACATTATTGATGCAGCTGCCGAAGCGCTCCGAAGAGCCAGAGATGGTATTGTAGCTAGTGCTTCAACTGATATAATAGGATTTGCAGCATTACTTATTGCATGGGACTTTCCATTTATACGTACAATAGGTATTACAGTACCAATAGCTATTGCAATGGTTTTCATAGCCAGTCTAACACTTATACCAGCCATAGTTGTACTAGCATCTAAGACTAAATTATTCTGGTGGCCACGTGGTCTTGATGGAGGATATGTTGTTAAGAGAAGCCGTATTGTAGGATGGATAGCTAGAAATAAATGGTTTATAGCTACATTGTTTGCGGTATTACTAGTACCAGCTACTATGGCTTATATAGGATTTAGAGGCAGCCATGATATTAGCATCTATTTACCCGAGGGTAGTGAGACTGAGGCTGTTTACGCACTATTAAAGGATAAGATTGGTGCTTCAACATTATCACCTATACTTATTGTAGTAAAACTTGATGAGCAAGTTGATGAAGATAGCCTTAGTATTATAGAGGATATGTGTAAGAGATTTGAAGGAATAGATCATGTCTCAATTATTTATTCGCCTACAAGACCCTATGGTGAGGCCTTGGAAAATCTTACCATGGAAAATGTGGAGGCATATAATGGTACATTATACATTGGCGAAGATAAACAATATGTACTGATCCAGCTTTTACTTGATGTACCTGGTGAAAGCGATGAAGCTTTAGCAGTTGTCCGGAAGACTAGAAATATAATCAGAGAATATATTGACAAGGGCATTATTGAGGAAGGCTATGTTGGCGGCATGCCAGCAGCTTTTGTAGATTTAGACAATCTATTGAATGAATATTTCTGGCACCGTATAATACCTTTATCTATTATATTAATGTTTATTGCATTAGCACTTAGTTTACGTGGTCTATTAGCTGCATTTATCACTATGGCGACTATCTATCTAGGCATTACTGGTAGTATATGGATATCTAGTCAATTATTCACTAGATTTTATGGTAAACCAATGCTATGGTTCCTACCATTAATAATACTCGTTGTAATGCTAGGCGTAGGCGTGGACTATAATAGTTTCTATATTGTGAGAGTAAGAGATGAATTTGAAGACAGGAAGGACCTTAAAGAAGCATTATCTATAGCTGCCGGTTCATCAGGTAAACTCATAATAGGATTAGCAATTATATTATCAAGTAGTTATGCTGGATTACTATTCACGCGTATGTGGGCGATGAAGGAAATGGGTTTTGTCTTACTGACAGGTGTATTACTAACAGCATTATCAGCAGTGTATTTTCTGACTCCAGCACTAATTGCCATATTTGGTCATAGGACATGGTATCCATTTAAAAGGAGGAAGAAAGAGAAATGAACGATCTAGATAGTAAACTCATAAGACAATTTTTCAGCGTCCCATTAAGAGACATGATTTTATGGATCATTGCTGCACACGGAGAACTCCATGGATACGGTATTATGAAAATTTTTGAAGAACTAACTTTTGGTGCATGGAAGCCGAGCCCCTCAACACTTTACACATTATTAGATACCATGGTTAATGAGGGATTACTAGAAAAAATTGAAGAGTATAAGGGTAAAATGAAGAGAATAAAATACAGACTAACTGATAAAGCCTGGAAAATAATAGCGCTCGAAATAGATTTTGTAGCAGCTATGATAGAGAATATACTTTACGCGATTGAGAAAATAAGAAAAATGGTTAAAGAAAAAGGTGTAAAACCATTAATGGATAAGGATCTAATAAGGGAAAGAATAAGAATGCTTGAGAGGAGTAGTGAACTTATATCAAAACGGATCTCAGCGTTAGAGAAACTGCTTGAAGAAACATCTTAATCTTAAATTATTTTTGTATTAACTGTTTGATGCTCTAATACATATTATCACTTCTCTTCATATAGTCTTTACAATAACAACTGATAATCATTTATATAGTGAAATAAGACTATGTGTAAAATATCTATATTTTACCATATGAATATTGTATAGAATGACTTATCCAAATACTTATTTATATAAATAATCCAATTACAGTAAAGATACATACTGAATTTGATAGAACAGGTACTGAATTAAGTAAGTTTAGATAATATGCTTATAAGGTAGTACAAGATATTGGACAAAAGCATGTATTTTGAAAAAAGGATAGTACTATATGGTATAATTAAGTTCTTGGTAATGATTAGCTATTCTATAATAAGATTGTTGAATAAAAATAGTTTAAAGATAGGGTATTCAAGGCCTTCAGTACATGATCTCTGTAAATCACTTTAATCCATTATTAAAGAGATGAATATAAACAAACTCTATATAGATATCCATTATTTTACTAAAGAAATAGAAAAGGAGTTACCCATTTCAATAGATAATATTAATAGCTTCAGAATCAACCGTTTAGAATATCTAAAGAATATTTATGTAGATGTGTTATTAATTGATGCTTTATTCAATCAGAATACATTAGTTTGCATGGACATGTTACCTAATAATATATCGCCTATAATAATTCATGGTCTTTATGAGGTCTTATATAAATCTTAGGCTCATTGGAGATTTTATTAAAAGAGATTATGTTAAGTCTATTTTACCAATAGGTCTTGGAAGCATATTATTCTCGAAACGTGTATTCAGTGAGGAATTTTCTAGATATAGTATTAGAGTTTATAGGGACTCATTCATCCATGGACCCAATCCTATTCACTATAATACTGCTTATCTACTGTATAGTATAGTTTATGAAGTATTGTCAAGAACTAATAAGGAAAAAGTTATTGTCGAGATAGGTACAGGTAGGGGTTTCTCAACTTTATGGCTGGGCATTATAGCTAAGCATGTGAATGGTATTCTATATAGTTATGAGATTAGGCGGGATCGCGTATAGTATGCTAGAATAGCAATGAAAGAATTAGAACTATCTGATAACATAGAAATTATTTACGGCGATGTACTTAATGAGGCTAAGTCACTTACCCATGACGTTTTTATACTCTTTATTGATGCATTAAATACTCAATACCATCTATATTTAGACATATTTGATGATAAGCTCCAGAGCGGATCAGTTATACTCGCACATAATACTATATCGAATCTCCATGATACATACAAGTATCTTGAGAAGGTTTATAGCAATAAATATACATCTTTAACGATTGCAAATGATCCTGCTGGAATAACATTAACTGTTAAGAAATGTTTTTCACACTAACTACCTTCTTTTCTCTTCCAGGGAGTATTAAAGATGGCATAGATCTCTGATGCTCTTTTTTCACCTATTCCTTCAACTCTCATAAGCTCGGCCATACTTGCATTAGCTATTGCTTTTAATGTACCGAAGTATTCAAGTAATTTCCTAGCTAGAGTTGGACCTACTAATCCCTCTGCTACATAAAGTATTTTCTCGTGTATTGTCAATGGCTTTTTCTCAACTCTCATACGATAAACTCTTTTCTCCTCTGTTCTACCAAGGCTTTTAGCTTTAGCTACTAGCCACTCTATTGTAGCCTTCTTATTAGGTGTGCTAATAACTGGTATTCCAAAATCAAGTATGATCGTATCTATCACTCTTAAAACACTCTGTATCCTCCACTGTCTATACCTCTCAACAATGCCAAGCCATCCCTCAAGAACAATGAATGGCTGATAACCATCCTTCTCAGCAGCCTCCTTAAGCAACTTCGACTGTTCCCAAATACGGTTATCACGAATACTATTCA
>CAZITZ010000119.1:0-4031 GCA_964542295.1 uncultured Desulfurococcaceae archaeon | reverse complement strand
GAAGTATTGAAGGCTGAGATAATAAATGTCGGTAGTGAAACATTGACTATTGGAAATCCATGTATATCTATACGACTTATGAAATATGTTGATAATGAATGGGTACAGGTTGAACCTCTTAAACCCATGGCATGTACTTTAGAGGCATACGTTTTAACGCCTGGCTCTACACATGAGTTTACAATAGATCTAAGTATATGGAGTAAATACTATAATTTAACGCCTGGAAGATATAGATTAATTGCATACTTGACTGTAGAAGCATCAGGGAAAGAGGTAATTTCTACAATAGACTTTACTATTAGTGAGTGTAAATAGGTTACATCTATTTTATTGCTAATAGTTTAATGCTGTATTAAACATAGCATAGATTAGAGGGATATATTTGCCGTTTACACCTTTCCACTTAGGCCCAGCATTAGCTCTAGGCTTACCTACTAGAAAATATATCCATGCCCCAACCTTCATCATAGCTAACGTAATAATTGATATAGAGCCTTTCATAGTTGTTCTACTAGATCTAAATTATCCTTTACATGGATATCTACATACATTTATTGGCGCAACTATTGTTGGATTAGCTCTAGGCTATGTAATGTACTTATTTAATGAAATATTTGAAGCTCTATGGAAGAAGTTATTTCTTGTATCAAGATCAGATATTGGTTTAAAACAATTTATCATAGCAGGGATCTCTGGGACAACATTACATGTGGTCTTAGATGCCCCTCTCTATTACGATATAAAGCCTTTATACCCGATTCCATTTAATCCTATTTATAACCCGGGATTAACACTAATGATCTACATGGTATGTTTAATACTGGGTATTATTGGATTAATTTATTATTTATACATGGTATTGAAATGATTTATTAAATTAGAGAACAAGATTATAGTTATGGCCAATGGATTAGCCTATATTGATGAATTTCTCTATTCATGTGGTTTAGAGGTTCTGCATCTGGGAAGGTTAAGGAGAAAAAGATTATCACTTAAGGAGGTAGTTTTTCTTAATCGATGGGGTAATACTATGGCTTCTTATCGAATAAAATGCTTAGTCCTTCATTATTTTTGTTATCTTCATTAAATTATCTATATCATGGATCATATGAAGTATTACTATTAGTTATATGAGGTAACTATTCTATTGTCCTTAATAATGGAGCTATTTATGATGATATTGCTGGAGAAATATAGTCCGGTTTCAACAATGGTATTAAATACTGATACATTATGTATTAGGACATTCTCTGATGAAACAATAATTGCGATACCTATATCTCCGATTATGGTTCCACTTTATTAAATATGTATAGTAGGGCTGAAACGTTAGACTGTAGTTTTCTGTGTCATTGTGTGTCTTTTTGTTCTGGGCGTTGTGTTTATAGTGTTTTGTGTTATAGATGTTATGTGTGGGTGATGGGAGCCATGCTCCGAGCCCTATAGGGTATAGCCTAGATGGGAGCCTTGTGCCGTTGGGCTCGACAGCCGCCCATGACCCCATGGGATGAGCCGTGTAGGCGAGCCCTCTAGGCGAGGTGGAAGTCCCTACCGCAGACACAAAAAGCTATAGTATTAAACAAAATGAAACGTAGGGACAAACGGTTTGCCATTAACTATATTGTTTTGCTTCAAAATACATATGGGAGAGAGTCAATGAGCTTAGTCTACAATTTTGAGGCTAAGATAATAAAGTATGGTGGAGGAATATACGTGATATACTCACCAAAAGAATACCAAGAAAAATTGAAGTAGCTCCATAGAAGAAAGGTAAAGGTTATAGTGATAATAGAGCCAAAGTAATGCTAAGTACCTCTAGTGGTTGAAGAAACTGAAATCTCTTTACCCATTAAATAGTCTAGTTATATATTTGTAATACTTTGATCTAATATTAGATCATGTACAAGTAGATCTTTATAAAGTATGTTATTTTATAGAAGGCTATAATTCTCTCCTTAAACCAGTATCTACTTTAACTATCCATCCACGCTTAGCCCCATTCTCTAATCCTTTTCCTAGAATATTTTCAGCATCCTTCAAATCCTTGGCTAATGCAGTTAATGAGCCTCCAAGCCCTGCTCCAGACAATTTTACTCCTAAAGCACCAGCAGCTAATGCTGCATTCCTTATCCTTTCTAGCTCTGGAAGACTTACATCATATAGATCTCTTAATAATACGTGCTGGTAATTCATGATAACTCCTATAAGAGCTAGGCCTGGATTATCTGAATTCAATGCCCTCTCTACTTCATCTCTCCATTCATTACCTAGTATAGTAACTATCTTATCAAGATCAGGTATGTTCCCCCTAATTATATTTAGAGCCAGTAGAGTTGATTCATGCATTTTAAACGTAAACTCTATTCTCCTCCTCGGAGTATCTGGAAGCCTCATCATATACGGCAATAATTCCTCATACTTTATCTCATCCCATTTAACAGCATAGTATTTATCACTAAGTTTCTCCATAATATTCTCTTTAAGATCATTCATTTGGAGAAGAATCCTTAAACCTTCATTGATCTCGGCTTGTCTCCTAGGATGTATATCTGCTGTACTATGCCTTATGCCTGAGTCAAGAACTATAAAGACCCCATTAAGTATTGGAAGTTCCTCTACATTATATGGAGGCCTTGTCTCTATCTTTAATATTCCTCCAAATGATGAGCCATACTGGTCTAGTCTACCACAAGGAATACCCATTATATCGTGTTCTGCATGAAAAGCTAGTTCAGCAATATCTTTCTTACTTAAATTGAATCCATAAAGTTCACTCATTGCACCTATAAATGATACAAGTAATGCAGCACTACTAGCTAGTCCAGCAGCAACTGGTACATCACTATATATTAATGCATTAAACCCGTCAATATCTCTATATATCTCTTTTAATGCCTTAACAGATGACCTAATATAGTTTCCAAACCATTTACCGTTTCTAAGAACAATATTGTCTACATTAAATGAATCCATGTACTTCCTTCTTTCCCTTAAAAGATTAATTGATATAATCCTTGACTTTCTTCCAGGTATTCTTGAGACAGCTATATATGTTCTTAAATCAATGCCTATAGATACTACTGGTAAGCCCTTATAGTCTTGATGAGTATTTAGGAAATCTATGCGTCCAGGTGCAGATGATACTACCTCTGGTCCGGAGTTAAAGAATCTTCTAAACTCAGATACAATGTACTTAATTAATTCCCTACTACTCAATACATTCACCCAATACCTTATCTAAGCGTTTATCAACTGCCTTTCTACATGCGTCTCTTAACTCTTTAGCCTTTACTTCAGGTACTCCATCGTATGTAAATACTCCAAAACCCCATTCAATGCCTGCGGCATACTTCAGTTTATCCTTATCTCTATATGGTTGATAGAATTCTACATGCATGTGATAATAGTCAAGTTTTTTCTTTGAAGGATTCTGATGAAATACCATGATATATGGCATGTCTCTTTCAAAAAGCATATTATATGTTGCTGTTACAACTCTCAAGGCATCACCTAGGTATAGTGAATCTTCATCACTAAAATCTGCTAAGGAGCCAAGGTGTTTCTTAGGATATACATGGACTTCATAAGGCCACATAGCATAGTATGGTAAGAGTATAGTGAATAATTTATTTTCATATATGATCCTTTTTCCTATTCTATGTTCTTCAGACAATATATCGCATAAGAGACAATTACCTGTTTTCTCATAATATTCTTTAAAGGATTCTATTTCAGCCGCTATTCTTGGAGGAATAAATGGAAGTGCATATATTTGCGAGTGTGGATGAGTTAGTGAAACACCTATTTCCTTACCCTTATTCCTAAATTCTGCAACATATTCGATGAAAGGCAAACTTGATAGCCTTATATACTCTCTCTTAAACATGTTAATTACTTTAGACATGTGCTCTAGAGACAAATCACATAGATCGCCTTCATGCCTAGGAGTTTCAACAAGTACTTCGCAGATACCCTTAGCATCTATAACTCTAAATAAAGGACTGCCAGGCTCCATGGGCTTTGGAGGA
>CAZITZ010000118.1:0-4034 GCA_964542295.1 uncultured Desulfurococcaceae archaeon | reverse complement strand
ATCTGCTATGGATACTAATCCGGACAATGAATTAACAACATATGGTAGTACAAGTACTAGATTACTAAACCTAGATAATTCAGTGATCCAAGACCTATATCCTCTCCGGGTAAAGGTCATTAAGTAGTTTAAAAAGCATTTAGTAAGATCCTTTCCTTTAATTCCCCTATTTATATCGTTTATGGCTCTAAAAATATTATCCATGATTGTAGGCGATAACTCGCTATCGAGACCAGTAGCCCGGATAACATCGTATACGATATCTCCTAGCTCGTCGTATATTACCATATTTTTAAATATCTCTAAAGATTCAGACATTCTCTCCGATCTTCCTAAAACAACTATGTTCCTCATAGCATGATGGTGATTTAGAATTGATAATATGAGTATGGCTGATAGGAACTTACCTTTAGTGCTTCCAGCAATATACTTGTCCAAGGCAGCCTCAATAATACAGCCTGATACAATCTCATGATACTTAAATGATGGCTTTAAACCATCGTTGGCCATAGCCCTAGCAATGCTTTCCTGATACTTATTAGTAGCCTTACCTATATCATGTAGTAAATGAGCTAATGCTACTACTTCATATGCTTCTCCGAAACTAATCTCTGGATCTACAAAAGTTATCCTCGTAGCTAGTGAACGAGCAATTGAATCTAACTTTCTATACTTCTGGACAGTATTCCATGTATTAATCAAGTGATCTCTTAAATAACTATTAGTCCAAGCATAGATCTCCATCTCTATCCACCTATAATAAGACCTCTACCCTCAACATAGTACTTGGAGTCAGATATTAGAAATGCAAGAGGGTATGCACGATCCCCTCTATAACCAAATAGTAGACTACATGGTATAACGGCCTTACCATAAACGGGTATAAAGTCTCTAGTAATAGTCCATTCGCCAGCATCATATTTAAGACCAATATAATGGATTCTATTATCCTGTACAACTAAGTAAGGATGTCTCTCAATAAAATGTTTTGAAACTGGTATAGAATAGTTCAGTATTTCTTCAATAGAAAGATCCTTTCTATATTCTCCAACATATATTGGTACAAGTATAGAGTCTCTAACAAATCCCCTATTCTGGCAACACATTCTATACATTAACTCATTAATCATATGTTGATCTATAAATGTTGATCTTGATATGAATCCAAGGATATTCCGTAGACTATAGTCCTTATATAAACTATAGCCTTCATAGACCTTATCAAATACATACTTATAGCCATAAACACTATCTTTACTGCCACTAAGAGCTAGTCTCCAATTAATACTATAACCTCTACTTAGCAACTTATCAACAAGATCAAGAAATCTATTTACAATTAACTGATCGTAGACTCTATCCCCCGATCCCCTCACTATATAGATATATGCCTTATCTGAATCAAAATACCTATTTACACGCCCGATACGCTGTACTATAGGTGATGGAGATGCAACATCACTTATCAATGTATCAAATGAAATATCTATACCAGCCTCTATAACTTGTGTTGCAACAACTATCTTAGCTCTATCTAGTTTTTCTATGGCTTTCAGCCGATCAATTGATGTAAGTCTACCATGAATTAAAACAGTATCTTCTTCGCCATACCTCTTGGCTAAAGCATCATAGGTACTCACAGCCTTTGATGGAGTATTTCTAATAATCAATACCTTTTCTGATGAACTAACATGTTTATCTACAACACACAGTATATCGGGCTCATTAATAATCTCTGTCTTGTAATCAACACCCATAACCATATGATCAAATTCTTCATCAGAAATCTTGATAAGATTATTATCAATGACCTCTCTAGTAAAGGCTTCATACTCAATATAGTATTTATCATGTCTACTACTCTTAAGATCTTTAATAACATATAGTAGATCCTTCTTTAAAGGATTAGGCAATGTTGCAGATAGTACTAGTGTTGGTGTTAAGGAACGATATAGTGTATGTACAACTATATCGAAAACAGTATATATCGATCCAGTACTAGAAATACCTGGATCTCCGCCATAGAGATGTGCTTCATCAAGTGTATTTAGCGATGTAAAAATAGTTGCTCTAGGTACATCATAGTGCCGTCCATACTTATGGAATTCAGCAACGGGTACTCTCAATAAATTATATGCATAGCTATCAAATGTAGATACATTAATATCCTTTAGATAAAAAGGTGCTTTACTAGAATCTATAAACATCATTGCCTGATAGCCAATGGATCTGGGTTCAAGCTTTCCATAAACACCTTTCCCGTTCTTAATATCTAGATAGAGTTTTTCAACAAGATTACGTAGTGGAAGTACATGTATTAGTCCAGCTACAAGGCCTTTCTCCTCTAAGACCTGATATATAAATGGTGAAAGACTTGTCTTACCATAGCCAGTTGGCGCTTCATATACTATAAAAGGTATTTTAGTATATTTAGAAAAAAGATCTAGAATATATTCATTAACTATTCTAGAAACCATAAACTACATCCTCTAACGGACATACCTTAACAAGCTTACTAACCTCATTAGAGAATCCATGGAAGTAGCTAGCTAGTCCCTTAACACCAATACTCTCTAAATAACCCTTAAGCTTACCAGCAGCCTTAATAGCTACATCGGGAAGCCTACCACCTTGTATATAGTGATCGCCGAATCTCCTAAGACTAGCCGTTATAGAATAGAGTACTTCATTACTACATGTAGAGGCATATAGTAGTAGTCTATTAGCAATAGACGCTATAAAAGAAGAGTATTCATCAGGCCTATCCCATCTTGTAGACGATACGCTATCAAGCATTACCCTAATATACTTAACAAGATCCTTCTGGCCACTAAGTAGTCTAACAAGGCCATGTGTACCAAGATCATGTACTGTAAGAAGAGTACTTCTAGGCCCACTAACCTGTACAACCAATAGTCTACCAGTACATAGATCCCTTACAATGCCCCTCTCAATAAGTAGTAATGCTAAGTTTAGAGCTATTATAGCATCTGGAGCCTCATTTCTAGCGAGAACAGCTATGTTCTTGGATAGCCTATGTAGTTCTCTATAATGGGGCATCATGTACTGGGGTATAACATCTGAATGTAGTAGTAGATATAGTTTCTCTCTAGTTCTACCAACATATGCTAGGAAGTAGCCAAGTATAGCTAGTATAAATGAAAATCCATCGATATACCTATGTGGATAATCTCTATCCGTTATTCTACCAAGGAATCCCTGTTTAGCGTACTTGAAATAGTTGATCTTGAAGAACTGGGGCGTAGTATACTGATCTCTCCATAGATCCGCACTACAATTATTTTCAATAAGTAGATCCATAGCCTTATCAACAAGTTCTAAATGATCATTTTCTCTACTAAGCCCTAGATAACCATATAATTTAGGGAAACAATTCTTACTTCTTAAATCATTTACTGTAGCATACATAAGAGCTCTTCTACTAATTTCCTCTCTTATGTCTTGAACTAATCCCTTAACGCTTTCACCAAATCTTCTTGGATCAATTATCTGGATCTGATCAGAGTTTATCTTAGTATACGTACTCTGATCAATATAGACAAGAGATAGTTCAACTAGTTCTCTACCTAATGCACCAGCTGGGAAGAGATCGAATGTGCATGAGCTCAAGATATGCACCCTATGAGATCTCTTGGTAGAACTAGTTTTTCACCACCAATATCTACTGTTAAGGCGTTATCTTTTGGCTTTACAATCATCTTACCACCATATATTCCGAGGCCAACTGGTACGACATAGTACTCGGTTATTTTGTAATAGTCTTTTGGCGATACATTTGTGTAGACTAATGGATCTAGTTTCCACATAGGATATACTTCGCATGACCTATATGGTTCAACTAGTCTAACTGGTACATAATAAGGTGTTTCAACAATATCTTCTTCTACAATACACTTACATGGATCATAGAGTTCAACGGATTTTATAGACACCATACCCTCCCTACTACCAACCCTATTAATACCCCATGCAGCAGAAGCTAGTTCATCACAATAGCCCCTATCAACTAGATA
>CAZITZ010000117.1:0-4046 GCA_964542295.1 uncultured Desulfurococcaceae archaeon | reverse complement strand
TGAGGGGTAGAATAGAGATATGCCTAGAATTGTTCATTGTAGTTTTTGCGGTGTAGAAATAGAGCCTGGAACAGGTATAATGTATGTTAAAAATGATGGTTCTATTCTCTGGTTCTGTAGTAGTAAGTGTTATAAAAGTTATCTTAAGCTTAGACGTGATCCAAGGAAGTTTAAATGGACCGTTAAAGGTAGACAGAAACAAAGATAATACTTCTCCCATGATAAACCCACTGTATAAAGTAATGTTTAAAGACTTCTTCCAATGATCATTTTACACCGGGGATTTAGTTATGGGTATTGAGAGGACACTTGTAGTTATAAAACCTGATGGTGTAGAGAAGGGATTGATCGGGGAGATCATTAGTAGGTTTGAAAGGAAAGGCTTCAAGATCAAGGCATTGAAGATGCTTAAGTTTACTAGAGAACAAGCAGAAGAATTCTATAAAGTCCATAAGGGTAAGAGCTTCTTTAATGATCTAATAGAATTCATTACATCTGGGCCTGTAGTTGCAATGATTCTTGAAGGGGATAGTGCTGTTAAGGTAGTGAGGCTAATGATAGGACCTACTGATGGTAGAGAGGCTCCTCCTGGAACTATACGTGGTGACTATGCATTATCTAAGTCAAGAAATATAATTCATGCAAGTGATAGTCCTGAAAGTGCAGAGTTTGAGATAAGTGTTGTATTTAAGAGAGACGAGATTCTTGACTAGAATATTAAGCCGTACATGGGATCTCTTTTCTTCTTAATATTAATGATCTCTTTAAGAACCATCATTTCATCATTACTTAATTCATTCTTGAACTTTGTAAGCCATAGTTTAGCATGGTCTTTGGGTATATCCGTATATAGTATATCGCCTTCATCAATATGCCTACCTACAAGAACTCTACCCTTAATTGAAATTGCAACAGCTTGGCCAACACGTGCTTCTTTCAAAACATTATCACGATCACGGATCTGCATGATCTCCCCAATTCTCATACCATCTTCTCTCATAAGCGGGTATCGAGGCCTTATCTTTCCACCAAGAACTTCTACACCCACAATAGCTGGCTCACTTCTTCTAAATATGTATCCTGGTATAATCCTTATTTTACCTGGTCTAACAAGAGATTCTAATACCTTTAGCCTCTCCATCTCCTTGAGCTTTCTAACCCAGTCTATATAGTCCTCTAACAACCTATAGATAACATTATTTATGAATAATTTGACACCCTCCTTAGCAGCAAGCTCTCTAGCTTCTGGCAAAACCTTGACGTTGAAAACCAGTATAACCCCATATTCTGGCTTATCTCTCTTAACAATAGATGCCTCCATAACATCAGTTTTAGACACGTGTCCAACATCAGCTAGACGTACTGGTATATTTTCCCTGCGAAGTGCAGCAACAAGAGCCTCTAGTGTACCAAGAGTATCAGCCTTAACAACTACACCAACGCTATCAGTCTTAATACGTATAGACTCGATCTCCTCACGTATCTTAGCTAAATACTCATCAACAAGGCTCTCACTAGGAACAACAAATACTGGAGAACCAGCTAATGCATCTTCAAGACCCGGAGCAGAGATCTTTACACCAGTAGCAGCTATAGCTTCATCAATAGCCCGGAACTTACCTTCATGAGCCCTCATATCCTGTAATGGACGGGGCATAAGAAGTGCACGTACCTTAGTAACAATGGGCTTAACTTTACCTCCAACAACAATTAGATCTCCACGCCGGATGACACCATCATATATGATTACATCAATTGTAGTGCCTAAACCAGGCTCTTCCTTAACCTCGAGAATAACACCCTTACCAGGTTCATCACTAGTAACGAGTTTCTTCTTCATAAATTGCTGTACTAGACCTGTTAGTAATGCAAGTAATTCCGGTAATCCCTCTCCTGTCTTAGCAGATACTGGTACAATAGCTACTGTCCTACGGAAATCCTTTATACGATCGAATCTTTCTGACATAAATCCATGATTATAGAGTTGTTCAACTATTCTATAGATTAACTGATCTAGTCTAGCCTGTACACTTGGGTTTTGCAATTTAATTGTCTCTAAGAATGGCTTATCTGGCTGAGGCTTCCAGCCAGGTATACGGTCGATCTTATTTGCAGCTACTATGAATGGTACACGTCTCTCCTTTAGTATCTCAATACTTTCAACTGTTTGTGGCTGAAAGCCTTCAATAACATCAATTACTAGTATAGCTATATCAGCTACGCTTCCCCCTCTTTTACGTAAGTTACTGAATAGCTCGTGTCCAGGAGTATCTATGAATAATAGGCCAGGTATCTCGATCCTTAGTCTTGGAAAATATTTCTTCAATGGTTCTGCAACCTTCCTTAAAACACTTGCTGGAACAATACTTGCTCCTACATGCTGTGTTATTTCTCCTGGTTCTTTCTTTGTTACAGCTGTACCACGTATTTTATCAAGTAGAGTTGTCTTACCATGATCGACATGGCCTAATACAACAACTATTGGCTGCCTCATCCACCGCCTAACTTCACTGTTCATAGTTACCATCCTCCAACACATATCTACCTACTATAACTAGTAATGCAATACTATATATGCTACTCATAATCAATACCTGCCTAGAAAACAAAATACTATATATACTGGTATTAGGCAAAACACATAGGAGTTAGAGAATAGCTGGTGCCGCTTAAGGCACCGGGGGTGTAATTGGAATGGCTGATTTCAAGATAGTAATATCCGATCCAGAGGCTCCTAAAAAAGGTGGTATTATTAAGGTCAAAGTCGTAGGCTCTGATCTACCATACGATAGAGATGTAAAAGAAGGCTTTAAACTACCAGTTGCTAAGATGAATAAAGCATTACTTGAGAAATTAGATGCTAAACACGGCGTTATAACAGTCAGAATCTATAAGCCAGAGTCTAATGAGAAGGTCAATATAAGGTGTACTGTTGAAATAGATGATAATATTCCTGAGAATGAAGTCCATATAAGTGCTGGTCTACTCATGGATAAGGCTGGCGTTACTGAGGCCGAGGGAGAGGTTTTCCGAGCTAGAGCATGGCAGGTTAGGATTAATGATGATCGTACTAAGAGGCTCATAGGACTCAAGATCGGCGATGTATTTGACGGATCTCTTATAGGGCTTAAGAATGTAAAGCTTAAGATAACTGGTGGTAGTGACTATAGTGGTTTCCCAATGAGACCAGATATAATGGGTGGCGTTAAGAAGAGAGTATTATTATCCGGTCCACCCGGATTCCATCCAAAGGAGAAGGGTGAACGCCGCCGTAAAATGATTAGAGGAAACACTATTACTGAAGATATTGTACAGATTAATACAGTGATTGTTTATTAACTCTATTGAGCATTTTAATTATATGGCTAATTTTATTTTATATAATACATCATAGACTGTATAGGAGAAGATAGGGGGTGTATATAGGATTTGCCATGGACACTTAAACAGCCTGAAGTAAATATTGGAGTTATAGGCCATGTCGATCATGGTAAGACAACGCTTGTACAAGCAATAACTGGTATATGGACGGCTAAACATAGTGAAGAGCTTAAGCGTGGTATGACTATTAAGCTAGGCTATGCAGACGGTAGTATAGCTTATTGTGAGAATCTTGAGCCTCCAGAAGCATACACTACAGAGTCTACATGTCCTGATGGCAGTAGCTCAAAACTATTGCGTAGAGTAAGTTTTGTAGATGCACCTGGCCATGAAGCCTTAATGGCTACAATGCTCTCTGGAGCAGCTCTAATGGATGGCGCAATACTTGTTATAGCAGCTAATGAGCCATGTCCCCAGCCTCAGACAAGAGAGCATTTCGTTGCACTAGATATCATTGGTGTACGTAATCTAGTTGTTGTACAGAATAAGGTTGATGTAGTGTCTAAGGAGAAGGCACTAGAGAATTATAAGCAGATAAAGAAGTTCTTAGAGGGTACATGGGCTGAAGATGCACCTATAATACCAGTTAGTGCATTACATAAGGCAAATATTGATGTACTACTTCAAGCTATTGAAGAGATCATACCTACTCCAGAAAGAGATCC
>CAZITZ010000116.1:0-4118 GCA_964542295.1 uncultured Desulfurococcaceae archaeon | reverse complement strand
TATTTATTCCTATTAATTATTTTAAAAATATAAAGATTGATTACCATAAAGTACATGAGTACTATCAAGTTATTGAGTATGGGCTTCCAACTAAAGAGATTATTAAGAGAATAAGTGATTTAATCAGCAATTATAAGGAGGTTGTAAGGCTTCTACATAGAATGCGTATTGAAGAGATTATGGCAATAACTGGTCTACCTAGGGAGCAAGCGGGATTAGCGAGAATTAGAGATTATAGCCTCGTATTTTATCCACTCGATCATTATAGGGCTAATGAGTTTATTGAGCGGATTAAGTCACGTGGATTACGTGTTATAACTGGTGGAGGCATATTATATACTATTACGGGAAATCATGATAAGGGATTAGCAACTAGAAAAATACTTGAACTATATAAAATGAAGTATGGGGATATAGTGTCTATAGGTATTGGGGATAGTATTATTGATGTACCAATGCTTAAAGAAGTAGATATTCCAGTTATCCTTGGAAATAATATTGATCCAGGTAAATACAATCTAATGAGAAATAAAAACCTAGTCATTATTAAGGAAAAGGGACCTATAGGATGGAGTAAGGCTATTAATTTTATCCTAGGCTAAGCAATAATCATTGAAAAACTTATCTTTACAACTTTAATTTCTATTGACTGGGTATAATTAGATATAATTGGATCAATTATTTCTCTACTCTTAGTCATCTACTGAATCAAATTATTACAAGATCATCTTACTACTGGATACTCTTCTTTTATTAATTTTATGGCTTTAAGAAATATTATCGCGTATTATATAAACTGTAATGAGTCATAGAAAAGTTTATATAATATCATAAACAATTTCATAAACAATGAGAAATTAGGTGTATATAAGTAATGTATACACCTAAGATACTCTGTTCTATAATTATGATAATATCTATACTATTACCACTTGCTATAGTACCTCCACTGTTTAGTGAGACCCAGAAGATAATTGATCTGGAAGAGTTTATTGATCTTGTTGAGTTTGATATAAGTAGTATACCGAGAGCTAATGTGCCAATGGACTACATGCTTATGTCCTATAACCCGAATACAGGAGAATATGATCTTCCATATATTTATTGGGAAGAAATGATTAATGAAGAAGATCTCATATATTCGGCTGTCTATATGAGTGTAGTTAATAAGACGAAAATTGATTTTCATTTCCTAAAGGTTCCCTATAATGGTATAGAATATAATCTTACTACAAGCCTTAGGTATGAATATAGTATTAGCGCCGCTATGAATTTAGATAGTAGTTTCGACCATAGCTCTTGGGAAGCAACTAAAGATTCTAAGGAGAATAATATTGAGACGGAATATGATAGGTTTATTGATGGAGGTATGTACTATATAGTTCTCTATGTTACTGGAGACTACTATGAACCTGGACGTGACTATTTTAATGATATAGTTCTAGACTATGATATAGAGATCATTGGTGAAGGACACTTATATCCTGTAACTGTTAGATATAGAGGACAAGTACTCGAAGATATTGGTATAACTGTAGCTATTCAGATAAACTATGATATAGAATACACTATATCACTACAAGATGTAGGTGCTGATCCAGGCAGTGATCTTGAGGATTTTGTTAGGGCTGTTTCATCCAATGATCCATGTTTACCCGAGGATCTAGATATTATTATTTCAGACTACATAGATTCTATATACTCTACAGTATTTTCTTGGATTGAGAACTACTTTACAGAAATTGGTATTGGAGAATATAGTGGTGGAGGCGGTGAAGGCTATATTGAGATCGAAGCTGTACATACAATGGGTTCTGGTACTAGATATTCCATCGATATCGAAGTAGGCTATGAATTGCCTACAAACTATTATTCAGGGAGAATAGTGTTTTCATTTATGGTTAATGGATATGAGATTAATGATTATCTAGGCTGTAGTAATGGTCTATGCTATAGGGATCTTGTTCGTGAACCCAGTAGTTCTAATGAACTAGGTTTCACAGGTTCATTTACCTATACTATATACATTGACTTTAGTGAATTAGGTATAGATACTGGTTCCCAGGCTAATTTAACAGTTATTGTATATCTCTATGGTTATAACGAACCATGCTATAGTAATTGCTATTCTAGAGATTATCTCCTAGCATATGATGCATACTATGTATTGTTGAGTCTGGGTAATAGATCATACATGGATATTGTAGAGACAGATCCACCTACATCGACTCCGCTGGAAATAGGTGATCAGAGTATAAGGCTTTATCTAGACTTCTATATAGATAGTAGCGATTTACATGGTGATATGCCATACCTTGTTGTTGAGGCTAAGACAGACTATGGCGTTATATGTAGTTCTGAGCCAGAGCCAGTGGAGCCTAATAGAGCCTATAGTGAATACATGATTAGAATGGACTTCACTATTACAGAATCTGATCTTAGGGGTAGTAATAAATTATACATATATATCTATATTGTAGATTCAAGCGGATCAACTATAGCCATGGACAGTATTGTATATAGTATATGTGTTTCCAGAACCATAGAGTTCTATATAGACTATGACGTCGATGTGAATACTGGAGAGATCTTTACGGATAAACTTACTGGTTATACGCCTATTGGGTTTAGCTATACCTTGTTAGTAGAACACGTTAGTGGTGGAGGAGTCCTTGACTCATGGAGACTTGTTCTTCCACCTAGTAGCTCTATACCTATCAACTATATAACTAATAGCTCTGTACCATATAGTGATGGAGACTACATACATATAGTGATTGAAGGCAGAGTAGATCCTATAAGAATCTATAGGGCTGGATACATTAGGGACTTATTCAGTTATGAAGAGATCTATGGTTCTAACAAGTACTTCCCAACAGGTCATCTATATCTTAGAGTTGTAGGAGACGATTATGGAGGTATTAGTGATCTTGTGCTGGGTAATGGAGTTTGGGATCCGTGTTCTAAGAATGTATGGGTTAGGGTATCTAGTAGTGAATGGATTTATGTGAGCCCATATAGTGATCGTATGGAAGTAAGTGTATATGGAGGATTTGATGTTAAAGTTAGAACTGTTATTGCATGGGAACATATGCTAAAGCATGTAATGGCCTCATTCCTTGGAGAAGTTGATACAGTATCTCCAACGGTGATAGATCGTGTAAAGAATATTGATATATGGTATGGTCAGAGCGGAACTGCATATAGTCCTGAGGGCTATATCTATAGGGAATATATATCCTTTGAGGTACCGGCTGATAAGCTATACGATCCACTGATTTATAGGGATACTAGTGGAGAGATCATGCCTGCGGTAACGTTTTTCCATGAGCTAGGGCATATGATCAAAGAACACATGTTCCCAGATAATATAAGGCTTGGAGGAAGCCATGGTATAGCTGATGAGTCTAATGAGTATGTAGCTTATGATGAAGCACACAGCCATTTCATATCAGTACTTGTTAGAGACTATGGCTATGGTAGAGGACTTATTGAGAAGGGCTTCATGCCATCTCTTGGAGATACGTATTTTGGAGAACCGTATCTCCAGGAGGCATTATTCAGCCATGTAGTCTCAGGCGAGAAAGTTGAAGGATGTATTGCAGCAGTACTCCTACGCCTACTTTATAGTGACCACTACGTATCTCCCATGGAAGCTGTCAAGGCTTATAACATATTTATCAAAGTATCTACACTCTATAAATACTATAACGGACATCCCCCAAGGACTATAATGGATTTCCTAACAACATTACTTGCAGTAATGCCCCTCCATAGCTCTGAGGCAGGCCAATATCCCTATATATACTATGATGGTCTAATAGATCTTTCTATAAGATATCGTTTACCGATTAGGATATATCCCATTGATAACCTTAAGAAAATGGATAGTTTCTTAGTGATAGTTTATCCAATGGATCAGGTCTCAGTATCCTATAATGGATCTGTTTATAATTATCTTGATGAACCATTCATAGTATTTACATATGATAACTTATCACTAAGCTACGAGGGTAAAGCTATAACACTACTAGTAGATGGAACTGGGCTCTCGGACCAAAGTATATCATCGATCATTGGAGGAAGACTCTATAGGAATATACATTCAGAGATCATTA
>CAZITZ010000115.1:0-4179 GCA_964542295.1 uncultured Desulfurococcaceae archaeon | reverse complement strand
GATGATCTAGTAGATATATTAGTTGATAAAGGATTAAAGATTTATGCGAATGTTTTAAAGGGATATACTGGTGATCCGATAAAGCTATTCTATATATTAACCAGAAAGGTCTTACCTATTAGTAAGCCCTTAGATATTCCATATAGGCGTTTACTTGGCTCCATACATGATTTATTATGGATATTAATGTGTGGTGCTAAAGGCGAAATACCTAAAGAAGTTATTCCAAGTTTTTATGGATTATCAATAAATGAATTTAATAATGTATGTTTATCAAAAAGTTTAGAGGATATTCCTGCCATATTACAAGATGGTTACTTTAAGGATTTCTCAGAGATCCTTAGATATACTAATAAGATTAGTATTGGTGGTGGCTCATTATTCCTAGGTTCTATATTATATTTATCAGTTTTAACCAAGGATTTACTAACTCCATATACTCCACATCCTTTTGTAAGGTATTATATACTCATTCTTAGTGAAGGAGTATTAGTCAATACATGTTTAGTGGCTATAGCCATTGGTATGTTTGCGAAAGAGCTTAAAGATCTTATTAACGAGTGGTGGGTACTTTGATGAGAACTAGGATTATTAGAAAAGATGTATTAGTTATAGGTGATCGTATATTGTGCCTCATAGGCTCAGCAGCAGGCCTTGATTATTTAGAATTCTCAGGTACCAATTGTAAAGATGTATATGATTTTCTAAATAAGAATGCCATGAACTATGGAGTTATCATTATATCGAGAGAAGCTATTTCGTTATGTAGAGATATTAATACATTTCTTAAGAATCTACCTGAAAATATACTATCGATCATCATAGACACGCCTAGAACCATGGAGAGGATAGATGTTAAGAAACATTACGAGGATATTATACGCAAATATATTGGTTTAAAGGTAACGTTATAGTTTTTATGCCCCACTTGTGATAACCCTTATACTGAAATAATTGAAGTGGGTGCATGATCAATTGCCATTAAAGGGAAGTGTATACAGAGTATCTGGTCCACTTGTAATAGCTGAGGGTATGAAAGGTTCCAAAGTATACGAAGTTGTTGAAGTTGGTGAAGAAAGACTGATAGGTGAAATAATTGGTGTTGAAGAAGAGAAGGCTATTATACAAGTCTATGAAGATACTACGGGACTTAAAGTAGGAGACCCTGTCTATGGTACAGGGTATCCCTTAGCAGCTGAATTAGGCCCTGGTCTAGTAGGATCAATCTATGACGGTATTCAGAGGCCATTACCTATTCTAGAGGAACTTGTAGGTTTCTTTGTAAAACGAGGCGTCAAAGCAGCACCATTACCAAGAAATAAGAAATGGCATTTCATACCCATTGCTAAAAAAGGCAATAAAGTAGAACCAGGCGATTATCTTGGCTATGTTATTGAGACAGAAACGGTTAAACACTACATAATGGTTCCACCTGGGATCCATGGCATTCTAAAAGAAATTATTCAAGAAGGGGATTATACAGTTAATGAGACTATTGCTATTATAGACGATATGGAGGTTAATATGATACAGAAATGGCCTGTACGTAAACCTAGACCTTATCGAGAAAAACTCGAGCCACATGAGCCATTAATTACAGGTCAGCGTGTAATAGATTTCTTCTTCCCATTAGCAAAGGGCGGTAAAGCCGCCATACCAGGAGGTTTCGGCACTGGTAAGACCATTACTTTACAGCAACTTACCAAATGGAGCCACGTAGATATAGCCATCTATGTTGGATGCGGTGAGCGCGGCAATGAAATGGCTGATGCTCTTCATAGTTTCCGTAAACTTGTCGATCCACGTACTGGTAAGCCATTGGTTGAGAGAAGCGTATTCATAGCAAACACTAGTAATATGCCTGTAGCAGCTCGTGAAACAAGTGTATTCCTTGGAGCAACTATTGGAGAGTACTTCCGTGATATGGGATATCATGTGTTAATGGTTGCTGATTCAACAAGTCGTTGGGCTGAGGCCATGAGAGAGATTAGTGGACGATTAGAAGAGCTTCCTGGTGAGGAAGGTTATCCTGCATACTTAGGTTCTAGATTAGCTAGTTTCTATGAAAGAAGTGGTTATGTAGAGACTCTTGGCAGGCCTGAAAGAGCTGGGAGCTTAACAATTATGGGTGCAGTCAGTCCTCCTGGTGCAGACTTTAGTGAACCAGTTACACAAGCGACTCTACGTATAGTACGTGCACTATATGCACTCGATGTTGCACTTGCTTATCGTAGACACTACCCAGCTATTAATTGGCTTACAAGCTATAGTCTCTATGTAGAGAATGTTACTGATTGGTGGCATAAGGAAATAGGTAGTGAATGGAGAAGCCTTCGTGAGAAAGCTCTTGCTATTCTACAAAAGGAGGCTGAGCTTGAAGAACTCGTAAGACTTGTTGGAGCAGAAGCCTTGCCTGAAGAGGATAAACTTGTTCTAGAAGTTGCACGTATGATTCGTGAAGACTTCCTACAACAAAACGCCTTCCATGAGATCGATACGTATTGCCCACCTAAAAAGGCTTTGCTTATGATGAAGGCCATAATGTTATTTTATGAGTATGGTCTTGAAGCTATTCGCAAGGGTATAACAGTTGATGAAATGCATGGTATGAAATGCAGGATTAAGATTGCACGTATGAAGGAGATACCCAACATAGGTTTTGAAGATATGTTTAAACAATTATTTGATGAGATAAGAAATGAATTTGAAATAAAGATTAGAGAGGTGGGTATTATTGGTAGCCTCTAGCCTAGCTATTCGTGAATCTCCAAAGCTTGTACGAGCTCAAGGCAGTCTATTGATTGCAGAACCTATATACGGTGTTAGCTATGGTGAAGTAGTTGAAGTAATGCTTGCCGATGGAGAAATAAGGCTTGGACAAGTAATAGATGTTAGCCGTGATGCTATTGTAATTCAAGTTTTCGGAGGAGTTAGTGAAGTAGATCTAAGGGGTTCACGTGTTAGGTATCGTGGAGAAACATTGAAGTTACCAGTAGGTATCGACATGCTTGGCAGGATGTTTGATGGATTAGGAAGGCCTATTGATGGAGGCCCCCCGATCGTGCCAGAAGATTATCTAGACATCAATGGTGCTCCGTTAAATCCAGCTGCTCGTCTACCTCCATCTGAATTTATTGAAACCGGCATCAGTGCTATTGATGGATTAAATAGCCTTGTACGTGGACAGAAATTACCTATATTCTCTGGTTCAGGATTACCGCATAACCGTATAGCCGCCCAAGTCGTTAGACAAGCACGTGTACGTGGAGAAGAAGAGCGTTTTGCAATTGTATTTGCCGCTATTGGTGTTAGCTATGATGATGCTATGTTCTTCATCGATAACTTCCGCCGTTACGGTGCATTAGAGAATACTGTAGCATTCATTAATACTGCAGATTCACCAGTTATTGAACGTGTAGCTATTCCAAGAGTAGCATTAACTGTAGCCGAGTATCTGGCATGGAAGCATGGAATGCATGTACTAGCCATTCTCACGGACATGACAAATTATGCTGAGGCTCTCCGTGAACTTAGTGCTGCCCGTGAAGAAGTACCTAGTAGGAGAGGTTATCCCGGATACATGTATACTGATTTAGCAACCATATATGAGAGAGCTGGCAGAGTTGAGGGCCAGAAAGGTAGTGTTACTCAGATGCCTATATTGACGATGCCGGACGATGATATAACACATCCAATACCTGACCTAACAGGCTATATTACTGAGGGCCAGCTCGTACTATCTAGAGCATTATGGAGAAAAGGTATCTATCCACCATTCGACATACTTATGAGTCTGTCACGATTGATGAAGGACGGTATTGGTGAAGGTAAAACACGTGAAGACCATCGTGGAGTATTTATGCAACTCTATAGTGCTTATGCCGAGGGTGTAAGGCTTCGTGAATTAGCTGTTGTCGTTGGTACTGAAGCATTATCTCCGAGAGATAAGAAGTTCCTTGAATTTGCTGATAGATTTGAAAAGGAATTTATTGGCCAAGGAGAATATGAGAGAAGAACTATTGAGGAGACTCTTGATAAGGGATGGGATTTGCTATCTATATTGCCTGAGGAAGAACTTAAACATGTAAAGCTTGAACATATTAAGAAATATCATCCAAAATATAGAGGTAGTAAAGCTTAATACTATTTCATGATTCTTTTAACAAGATAATATTTTGC
>CAZITZ010000114.1:2981-4198 GCA_964542295.1 uncultured Desulfurococcaceae archaeon | reverse complement strand
GATGACAAGATCATTAGACGTGCTAAAGAAGAGGGCAGGGATTGGAAGGACGTAGCTAATGAATATACGAAGGACTATTTCTATATAATGGATAAACTCAATATACAAGTAGATATTCATCCCAGAGTAACTGATCATATAAAGGAGATCATAGAGTTTATTCAGTTATTAATAGATAAGGGCTATGCCTATGTAGCTAATAGTGGTAGTGTATACTTTGATGTGGATAAGTATGATGATTATGGTAGATTAAGTGGTCGTGTAGATAAACAGTTATGGAGTCAAGAGCAGGAATTCATTAGCGAAAAGAAGAATCCATATGACTTTGCATTATGGAAAGCAGCTAAACCTGGAGAACCATGGTGGGAGTCTCCATGGGGTAAGGGTAGGCCTGGATGGCATATAGAATGTAGTGTTATGAGTAGCCGTTACCTTGGCAAGCAATTTGATATACATGGTGGCGGCACAGATCTTATATTTCCCCACCATGAGAACGAGAGAGCTCAAAGCGAAGCCGCACTTGGTGTTAGACCATGGGTTAAATATTGGATGCATATTGGCATGTTCACTATACGTGGAGATAAGATGAGTAAGAGTTTAGGTAATATTATACCATTAAGAGAGGCTTTTAAGAAATGGAGCCCTGAAGCCATAAGGCTATTCTATCTAAGCCTACACTATCGCAAACCACAAGACTTCACGGAAGAAGGAATACATCAATCACAGCTCTTCTATGAGAGATTAGTTGCTACAGTTAACTTATTGAATAAGCTATCCCGTGAATCAATAGATCCCCATAAGCTTAGCGATAGTGATCTTGAGATATTGTCTAGGCTATTAGATAATAGGAGGAAGTTCCATGAGGCTCTATCTAATGATTTCAATACAGCACTAGCATTAGCTGCTGTCAGGGAACTTACAAATATAGTGTTTAAAGATATACAGTATAATCCAAAATATACACTAGTTATGAAAGCATACCAGCTTCTAAGAGAATACAATACAGTACTTGGAGTACTAGATAAGCATTTCATAAAGCCAAGTGAAGAATTAAAAACACTACTAGATGAAGTTATAAGCGTCATCGTAGAAGTTAGGAAAGAACTTAGAAAGAGAAAGGAGTATGATCTAGCAGATCGTATTAGGAGCGAGCTCGAAAAGAAAGGAGTGAGGTTATTGGATAAAGGACTAGAAACAACATGGATTATTGTAAAGAA
>CAZITZ010000114.1:0-2881 GCA_964542295.1 uncultured Desulfurococcaceae archaeon | reverse complement strand
TTATGGTGATGTTAATTGTCTTGGGATTCTATGGGAATATAAATGAAGCTACGAGTAGAAGAAATAATTGGGGTGCTTATGTAAATATAGACACTATAATCAATGACATTATTAAAAGATTAAACCTAAATATAAGTAACCCTGTTATAAGGTATAATCTATATTACAGTGGAAGAGTATTAAGATTTAAAGCTTCAGATATACCTGAACTCATAGGTATATCGCCTAGAGATATTTTATTTGGTTACTATTATAATGGAACATGGCGTTACTTGTTGATGAGAGTATATAATGAGAAAATAGTGACTAATGTTACAATAATTTATATGACGCCAGAGAAAATAGATCAAGATACTATTATCGAAATAAAGTTGCCTAGATACATGCCTATTGAAGTTGATCATACCAGGATAATTCCACCATTTGCAAGAGGAGCTAAATGTGCAAAATTAGGGCTTATTGATCCACGAGATGGTATAAAGCTGGGGGTAATGTACTTATTCATAGGAGGAGCTGTAAAGATAATAGAGCCTGGCCAAATATCAGGAATTAGGAATATTGGTATAAATGATGCCTTCACAGCATCTCAACCATCCATGTTATTGGATTACATGTTTAAGCTAAAATACGATGGTGATATAATATATCATACATTCAAGACTATAAATAATAAACCTATATTATTACAGAGAGACTTAATATGGATACTTGAATGGGAACCTCCAGTTCCTTAAGAAGTGATCTAATTGTTTAAGAAATAGTGTTAACTTATTTGACTTAAAGATCTAATTTTCATTTGAATTAAGGGAACGGCTAAGGAAATATATGAATTTTACTTAGTTTATTATACAGATTAGATAAAATAGATAGAATAAGTTGGTGATCTCTCTTTGACAAGATCTTCAAGTCGTAGATGGAGGAGTAGTGAGAGAATAGCTTTGGGTTTTCTAGAGGAGATGGGGTATAGAATTATTGAGACTAGGAAGAGGATTAAGATCCATGGTATTGAGGTTTCTGAGATAGATGCTATTGTTGAAGATGAAGATGGTAATAGGTATGGTGTCGAGATTAAGGCTGGACGAATAGATGTTACTGGTATTAGGCAGGCATACGTTAACGCTATTATTGCTGGTGTTAAGCCAATGGTTATTGCTAAAGGATTCGCTGATGATGCAGCCGCTGCACTAGCTGAAAAACTTGGCGTTAAGGTGCTACAGCTTAGTGATTACTTCCTTGTAGAGGCTGAAGAACTTGAACTATTAATCAGAGATGCTATTGATCACTTGATCTCTGATACTGTCTCAGTACTTGTTTCTTCAAAGCCTCCATCGCCTGAGGAACTTGATTTCCTAAAGATTATTGTTAGAGAACCAACAATAATGGATGCCTCCAGGGCATTAGGTAGAGGTATTGATGATACTATTAAGAAGCTTCGTCAACTACAAAATAAGGGGATTCTTCCAAAGGGTACTAAGAGCTATCGCTTACTAAAACTATACGCTTCACTAGTACTCTTGAAAGAGGAACTTAGACACATAATTACACAGCTAAAGCTATGTATTGGTGAGAAACAATAGAGAATATTTCTTAACTGTATGAGAAAATCTTAATATCCGGATATAGATGTCATTATAGAGAGTCGTAGGAGGAGGGTAGGAAATGCCTAAATCACCAACGATATTGCTTAAAGAAGAGCTTAAAAAGAGATCATATGAGCTCCTAGACATCTATAGATTTAAAGATAGGGATTTGATTAGATTAAGGAATATATTGACTGGAGAAGTTCATCTTATTACTAGTGAGAAATATGTTTCTGACATAACTAGCCATGATGATCTTGTTGAATTTGTTAATAGACTTTTATCAAAGATCGAGAAATGACTTTTGCTACTTGATCCTATTACATTAGTATTTTAGGGATTAACAACTAATTGTAAATAGAACAACCATACTATACTTTTACTGAGGAATGCTGGATTATGACTAGAAGGATCCTCAATAGTATAGCTTTAATAACTGATAGATTTGATCCTGTTGTTAATGGCTTAATTGAACTATATAATATTATTTCCTCGAAATATGGCATAGATTTTCACATTATAAAAATTTGTTCTTGGAAAAGCTTGAGTGATGCTAGAGACTTTAGTATAAATCTAGATTTTGACGTAATACATGTATACCTAGATCATAGGGATTCAATGAAATTATTATTAATGCTTACATTATATGGTGGGCCGAAACTGCTTGTATTTACTGAGAGAAGCTGGAGTAGAGGTACATTATCTAATTTAGCTCTATCAATTCTTCTCTCTATTTTAAAGACTAAAGGTGTTAAAGTATTACTATTTTATCCGACGAGTTATGAAAGATATGTTATTAGAAAGATCATGGGTTCCATTGAAAGTTACCATATAGATACATATATGGTTAGTGAAAAACCTAGTTTACCACTAGAATTTCTAAGTACTGAACCACTAGTCCTACTAATGCCTCTATACTTTGATATTGATAAGAATGATATGAAATATCTTATCGATACACTTAGGGGCATCGGCTTAAACGTTAAAGCTGTATTGATAGGCTCTAAATGCATTAAAACACCATATACACTATGCATACATAGTGACTCATACTCTAACTATATAAGACAAGTATCACTAGGTATCGCTTTAAAAGGCGATCCTTTCTCTAACAAAAATATACTAGAGTTGATCAGCTACGGCAAACCGGTTATCGCATATAAGGATTCAAGTATAGCATATACATTACTAAATAGTGGTTTAGTTTACATAATTGATAAAATTGATCCCGATACAATAGCGTCTGAAATAATTAATGTCATAAATAGGCTAGATATACATAAGAAAATACTCGTAAACTT
>CAZITZ010000113.1:3021-4288 GCA_964542295.1 uncultured Desulfurococcaceae archaeon | reverse complement strand
GGATAAGCGTTATCTAGGATTCTATGACATGTATTGGCAGTTTGCAACGCCTTATCTAAGGACTATTGCTACTGTTGGAGGAAATATTGGTACGGGGCATCCACTGAGTGATCTAGCTATACTATTGCTTACACTTGATGCTGAGGTAAAGCTATCTAGTATAGGTGGAGATAGGTGGGTTAAACTTGAGAATTTATATCTGGGTAAGAGAAAACTCGATCGTAGGTCAAATGAACTTATTACAGAGGTGAGGTTTAAGGAGACTCCAGAGAATAGTAGTACTGCACTGCTAAAGCTTGATCGCCGCCGTGGACATGCAATGGGATACATTGTTACAGCAGCTTATATGGCTCTCGATGGAGACACTATATCTGATGTAAAAATAGCTTTTGATAGTACTGGAAAGCCTTATCCAGGTAGAGCATATAAGACTGAAGAGTTTCTACGTGGTAAGAAGTTTAGTGAAGAAGTTATTAGAGAGTCCTACAGGGTTTTAGAGAGTGAGATGAAGCGTATTAGTGACTATCGTGCACCTGCTGAGTATCGTCTTGATCTATCGAAGGTGTTGATGAAGAGGTGTCTATATCTTATAAAATCCCGTATCAAGGGGTGATCATGTATGGCTTCTAATGAATATCCAGACATACCCATAAAACTAACTGTTAATGGAGTAGAGCATGTCGTTGTTGTAAAGCCCTATGAGAGGCTAATCGATGTACTAAGGTATAAGCTTGGATATACTAGTGTTAAGGAGGGATGTGGTAGGGGAGAATGTGGAGCTTGTCTAGTTATAATGGATGGTAAGCTAGTGCCTAGCTGTCTAGTACTAGCTATTAGAGCCAATGGATCAAATATAACGACCCTGGAGGGAATTGCTCCAGAGGGTAAGCTCCATGCTATACAGAAAGCACTTATTGAATCACATGCTGTACAATGTGGATACTGTTTCCCAGGCTTTATCATGGCTATGAAGTACTTGTTAGACAAGAATCCTGATCCAAGTGAAGATGAGATTAAGAATATACTTGAAGGAAATATTTGCCGATGCGGTAGCTATCCAATGTTTATGCAGGCATTAAAACTTGCAATAAAGTATGTTCGTGAAGGCAAGATCTACTTTGATATAAAGGAGGTTAAGAGGTGATCCATGTATGTCAAAGCCTGACTATGTACGTATTGTTGAAGAAGTATTTGAAAGGTTTAAGGACAAGCCATTAATCTATGTCGGTAAGAAAATCGTTAGATGGGATGCAGTTGCAAAAGTCAC
>CAZITZ010000113.1:0-2921 GCA_964542295.1 uncultured Desulfurococcaceae archaeon | reverse complement strand
ATAGTTGCTGAAGATCCCTATATTGCTAGGGAAGCTGCTGATAAAGTATATGTTGAGTATGAGCCCTTACCAGTATATACTGATCCCCTTGAAATAGTTGATCTAATGACTCTAAAGGAGAAGCCTCATACAAGGATTCATGAGGAAAGAGATAGTGATATAGTTGCTCACTTCAAGATACGTACTGGTGATGTAGAGAAGGCTTTGAAGGAAGCTGATGTAGTTGTAGAGAATAAGTATAGGACTCCAATGCAGGAACACGCTTATATGGAGCCTGAAGCAGCACTCGCTATACCAGAGCCTGATGGAGGCATAACTGTTATAGCTTCTACACAGTGTCCATTTGATGCTCGTAGAGCAATTGCCCGTGTACTAGGCCTTCCACAGAACATGGTACGCGTAATAGCCCCGTTTATGGGCGGTGGTTTCGGCGGTAAGGAGGATGTAGCAAACGAGATCGGTAGTAAGGCAGCACTTGCAGCATACTTTACTGGTAGACCAGCTATAGCCATACATACTCGTGAAGAAAGCATTATTGGACATAGTAAGAGGCATCCAATGGTAGCATGGTACCGCCACGCAGCTAAGAGAGATGGTACACTACTTGCAGTTGAAGCCAATGTCATACTCGATACTGGAGGCTATGCTAGTCTCGGGCCATTTGTTGCATGGAGAGCGACTGTCCATTCAACCGGACCATATCGTGTAAGGAATGCCAGGATCGATACTATAGCAGTATATACCAATACTATATATTCCGGAGCATTCCGTGGATTCGGTAATCCACAGATACATTTCGCTGTTGAGAGACAAATGGATATTCTAGCTGAAGAGCTTGGCATGGACCCTGTTGAGCTCCGGCTTAAGAATATCCTACGCCCAGGCGACCGCACTGTCCATGGACAACTCCTTACAGAAGAGCATGGTGTAGGGCTTGAAGGAGTCATTAAGAAAGCTATTGAGCTCTCCAACTGGTATGAGAAGAGGAGGAAGTATGCAAGCCAAAGCGGCACAATTAGGAAGGGTATAGGTATAGCTCTTGGATGGCACGGTAACTCCATTGGTGTTGAAGGAGCAGATTATTCTAGTGCTACGATAATCATAAATCGCGATGGATCAATAACTTATCGTACTGGATTAACAGATATGGGACAGGGATCACTATGGGGTCTAGTGCTGATAGCTGCAGAGATTCTCGGCGTACCACCAAGCTACTTCAGAATAGAATTACCAGATACAGCTAGTACACCTGATTCTGGCCCAACGGTAGCCTCTAGATCAACTGTTATGGGGGGTAATGCTACATTAGTTGCTGCCTATAAGCTTAGGAAGAGACTTAATGAAGTAGCATCTAAGCTCTTAGACTGTAGCCCAGATGATATAGTTATCGAGGCACCAAGAGTATATTGCCGCAGTGATCCTGAGAAGGAGGTTACATGGAATGATGTTGTAGAACAAGCATTCTGGCTAGGTGTACCATTACAGGAGTTTGGATACTATCGTGCACCAAAGGCTCAATGGGATGAGGAGACCGGACAAGGTGCACCATACATAACGTATACATTTGGAGCTATAATCTCAGAGGTATCTGTTGATCTTGAGACTGGGCAGGTAAAAGTTGATCGTGCTGTAACAGCATATGATATCGGCCGTGTAATTAATCCTGTTGGCGCTGAATTCCATGCCATTGGCGGCTATATACAAGGTATGGGCTATGCATTAATGGAGGAAATAGTTCATGACAAGAATGGCTATGTCCTAACTAATAATCTATCAACATACTATGTACCAATTATTAAGGATTCTCCAGAGATCATACCAGTATTTGTAGAAGCACTATATAAGCAGGGTCCATTAGGAGCTAAGGGTCTTGGAGAGCCCTCTATAGTAGCTATAGCACCATCAATAGTAAATGCAGTATCACATGCAACAGGTATACAGTTCACAGAAATACCATTAACGCCTCACCGTGTATACCTAGAGCTCAAGAAGAGAGGAATTATAAGGCTCTAATATTTAATCAAACAATATTTTTCTTTTCTTTCTCTTTTATAATATTTATCTAAAATACTATAATTAATATGATCTGCTAAAATAATACTTGATAAATCAAACTGGGTGATAAATTGAATTTTAGCAAGTATATTGTTTTACCCATAACAATGTTTATACTAGGCTTGATACTAGGCATCATATTATATAGTAGTTACTTAAATACTAAGGTAATTCCATCATATTCAACAACATTATCAAATAAAAGTACAACGGCCGCAACTATACCTACTTCACCGAATCAATATAATACAGTATATACAACTATAGAAACCAATACTTTAACAATAACCAAGATATTATCGATTTAAGCAATAGTTACGTTTCTCAAGACATCTTAACTAAGGATCCTGGATACCCATTCTATTTCTTTAAAAAGGGGAATAATATTACTTATCAAGGCTTCAAATTCCAAGTTCTAAGTGGAAGATATACGGGCCCCCTGTATATTACAGATCTACCGTATGAGGCTAAAGTAAATATAATTTTTCCAGAATGGAGTACTACAATAATAGTAACATTTGATGGATATGTGATGTCGAATCTAGTAAGAGTATATATTGTGAAACATAAAGGTATAGTTGCCCCATTAATCATATTTGAGGGTAAAATGTCTTAATCGGAGTATATAAATATTGAAATAAATTTTATGTAGTATAACTACACTAGATCATAGATTCTCTTGACAGTATTTCTTCAATGCATTGCCTATCTCATATATACAGTTCTCTAACTGTTTATAATCTAAGATCATAGGAGGCTTACCCGTTCTCCAAATATATACTCTATAATTTGGCTGTCCAAATCGATCGCCCGCTAATTCAAACCTAATCACTACATCTGATATTGTAGCGTTCCACGAATACCAT
>CAZITZ010000112.1:2762-4344 GCA_964542295.1 uncultured Desulfurococcaceae archaeon | reverse complement strand
GCCTTAAATCGATCTGTATGTGTTATTATCCAATTGGTCATGAATCCTCCATAGCTTCCACCAGCTACTCCTATTCTATCTGGATCTAGGAAATCATAGTGTTTCAATGCTTCATTAACGATCTCCATTAAATCTTGATAGTCTCTTTCACCATAGTGGCCTCTTATATCTGCAAATTCCTCATCATATCCATCGCTTCCCCTAGGATTACCATATACTATAGCATATCCATTATTAACGAGGAAATGGAACTCCTCTATAAAACTCCATCCATAAGCAGTTTTAGGTCCACCATGAATATATAGTATCCATGGTATCTTCTCTCCTTGTTTAAGATCTTGGGGATACATAATCCAAGCATCTATAGTCTTTCCATCACTAGATCTAAACGTGAACTTCTCTACCTTCCCAAGTTTAATTCTTGATAAATAGAATTGATTCATATTTGTTAATTTTACAAGATCCTTTCCTCTTAATACATATAGCTCCCTTGGCTCATAGGATGTCATACCAAGTAATGCAATAACATCATTATCTGATACAGAGAATTCATCAATTACGAATCCTTCTTTATTAATTAGTAGTTCTGGTTCAGAGCCTAGTTTTACACGATATAGCTTTGTTAATCCTCTATCACTCAACATAAAGTATAGATAGTCCTCTCTAGACCAGTAGATATTCTTTGCATTGCTACTTGCTCTAACATCAGAATTTAATGTATTGTAGGCATTACGATCAAAATCACATGTTATACAAATTTCCTCCCTTGTTTCAATATTCACTACATATACTTTATGATGTGTTGCAAATCCTCTTTCACATCGATGATATATTAATGATACATATTTGTTGTCAGGACTCCACGCAATAGGCGAATATGAAGTAATATCTTTTAGGATCAAGGTATCTTCATTAGTCTCTAGATCATATATATGTAGATCAGTAAGATATGGATGGAGGCGGTCCCTACTTACTGTATAAGCTATAAATCTTCCATTCCTGCTCCAAGCCATTTGTCTTACAAAATGTTTTCCTTCAGTTATTTTATGATACTCTCCACTTAATGGATCTATTAGGTACAAATTTGATGATAAGTAGTAAGCATATCCTATTCTATTAATCCATACAGGTAAGTCCTCTATGTGCTTAACATCATCTTCAGGTTTACCCTCACTTATGATCGCAGCCAATTCCTTTCCATCAGGCCTCCAAGCGATACTCAATATCTTATTCTTAAATCTTACTAAAACCCATGGTTCTGCCGAATCCTCTGTATCAAGCATATATATAGCTGTTCCAAACTCTTTCTCAGTGAATCCTCTCCTTGATAGAAATGCTAAAAGTTTACCATTAGGTGATGGTTCAGGAGAATAATCATTAGGTCCACTTGTTAGTCCATATACTTTATCACTTCTAAGGTCATATACCCATATATTTGTCTCATATACATCTTTTTCATGATTTATTCTTGTAACAGTGAAGTATATTCTATCTCCCTTTAAAGTTATGATCGGTGATGATAGAATTCGTATATGAGATAGATCTTCCGGTTTAAGCACTCCATTAGCACCTCGTAAATTTA
>CAZITZ010000112.1:0-2662 GCA_964542295.1 uncultured Desulfurococcaceae archaeon | reverse complement strand
GAACATTAGTCCAGCATATTTCGAGCCAGGATTAGCTGCCATTAAAGCTATTGAATTAGCAATGGTTATCATAAATGTAGCAATAGCTGTAAGCATGGCTACTTCACTTGAAGGAACTGTAATTATATGGAATAATCCTGCAAATTCTGGAGGAATTGTCTGCACAAATGTAGTCAATATATCTGAGAATACAACTATAAGCTTAGTAATGAACGTTAGGAGAAGTATAGCGGCTCCATGCATAAGATACATTGTTGATTCAAAGGTCTTAAATACTTGCAGCATAGTTCTTCTAAGCCTAATTAAATCGTTTAAGTGATCAGATATTAGTATACCAGCCATTCTTACATCACCACCATTTTCAACAGTATCCATGAAAATATGTATACCTCTTCTAACCATTTCACTGCCTGTTTCTCCAGCAAAGTAATTCCATACAATCCTCGGATCTATGAAATTAACTAGTCTTGCATAGGCATTTCTTAAAAACTTCTTCAATTTACCTAGTTCAGCTATTAATATAGGCTTTAACGACTCAGCCATATTAGGAACTATAGCTAGGTGTTCTCCATATCCTCTGATAAATACTGGGAAGAAATCATCTATTTCATATATCTGTCCTTCATGTATCTTAGCAAGAAAACCTGCGGGGAGAAAGGATAAACCTATATATACCATAAGTATAGGCGCTGTCTCCAAGCTATATATAAATTGTCGGCCGAGAATCAGTGTAAATGGTATAGCGGATGCTAAGCCGCCTATAGTGGCTATTTTTATATACGTTATTATCCTAGGCCTAATCTTCATTGTATGCTCAAGACGTCCTCGCTTAATGAACGCATATAAGAGCATGGATAATGCTAATTCAGCAGAAGCTATGCCTATTATTCCAGTCCTTATTATATCTATATCTCCTCCAAAGAAAAGTCCTAATAACATAAAATTAGCCAGCATAAAAACAAATGCACCAACTAGTGTAGCATATACACCTAAAATTACTCTTAAAGCATCTATTCTCCTTAAATATGCTGTTCTATATTCTGAAAATAATGTATTATACTCTATCCTCAAATACTCACTAACATCAGCTCCTATAGCAATAACGGCTGATAATCTCTGTAGAAACATTTCAACAACACGTGAAAAAGCCTCTTTTGAGACTAATCTAAGGGCATCTGGAGCACTATATCCCCAATGCTTTATCAATACATAGATCTTATTGAATAAGTTCCTATACTTCTTATGATAAAAATCACTCTCTCCTACAAGTTTAAATAGTATACTATATGGTGGATTACCTGTTACTACACTTCTAAGATGTGCAAGTATATAGACTAGATCCTCTTCTACTCCAAGAGGCTTTAGCTTCTTGATGACATCGCTAAAAATTATACATAGAAAAGATAGAACAATTGTGGTTGCACCTATAATTATATTGAATGGATGCGGTAGGTATATTATTTCTCCATAAACTAGTATAGTAATTAATATTATGAGGACTATCAATAATTCTTTTCTTAATGAGATCCTTTCAAGAAGTATATCCTTTGCCATATATAGCTTTTTTAATATTCTACTCATTATCTAAAGCCTCATAATAGTGTATCGTTCCTTAGTTTTCTATATGCTTCTTCAAGCCCTAGTTGATAGGTTTTCACAATTGCCTTGAATACCTTAGAATAATCTACTATATTCTTCTCTACTAACAGTTTTAAGAATCTAGCACGAAGATCGAGTTCTTCATAAATTAGCTTTATATCTCTTCTAGAGATCCCCCTCATAACTGCTATTTTTTCCTCAAGAAGATAACTAGCTCCCCTACCTGCGAATCTAAATCTGTCGGTAGAAGGATCCCATGTGAAAACTGGTATAGCAGATATAGCGTCAGACTCTGGATCGTATCCAACTATTTCATTTACTGTTATAACCCTACGGACGAGAAGCCCTGTCTTGCTATAGACTGCGCTTTGAAACCAAGCAATATTAAGGCTATCCATATTAGTCTTAGGGACGTTTATTGGCGGGTTAGTTAATCTCTGTATTAGTCTTTCTAAGTTTGCTGCATGAAATGTTGAGAGTACTGGGTGCCCAGTATTATGTAGTGCTATTGGATATTCTCCTCCAAGAAATAATTCTGTTTCAGGAACAGACACATCGTATACAAATCCCTGATAGGATATTTTTTCTATATCAATAATTCTTATAATAGCTATATCACTATTGATCAAAAGTGCTAAGCGCATAAGCAACTCTTTATCATAATTACTTAGTATATCAATATGTTTCTTCAGTAAGCACATAATTCTCTTAGCATCATCTTTAGTTATGAACCTTGTATTCACTCTATAAAGCAGATCATAGATTTCCGGAGCGGCGGATCGTATTTCATGTGTTAAGTTATTTCTTTCTATTAGTTCTATTATTGGCTTAGCCGGGATCCTATTATTTGGACTCAAATTATCATTATTGATCTCGATCTCGTATGAATGTTCTTTATTATTTATTAATGAAGGCTCGAAACCTAATAATTTCAAGATCCATATGACTTGTACAGCTCTATTCTTATTATTTAATACTATTTTATATCTACTACTTATTGTATTCTTTTTATGGCATTGTATTTTATTAGTCGGTGTTAGTTTTGGAATGAGATCTCTGATCT
>CAZITZ010000111.1:0-4361 GCA_964542295.1 uncultured Desulfurococcaceae archaeon | reverse complement strand
CATCTTGGTTAGATTTTCAATGCTCTTTTTCCAGATATCTATTATTGCACGATACATTTCTAGTGTGAGCATGTAGTAGTATGGTATTATTAGCCATTGGTAGGCAGTAGCCATCATATACATTGGATCAGGAGGTATTAGTGGATAATACCAGTAACTATATGGTGATGGATAATAGCCCCACCAGCTCATACCAGATCACCACCAAGGCCATGGATATATCGGATAATATCTAGGTAGTGGATAGTACGGATATGCTGGGTATGGTGTCCATGGATAATAGTATGGATAATACCATCTAAGACCCCATGGATATCCGTAGAGCCACCAGCAAGCACCACGTCCAAATAACCATCCAGGTCTTTGCCATGGCGGTAAATAGCTGAATGGGCCTCTGCCAGGCCATGGTCCACTCCAACCCCATCTATAGCCTCCTCCCCATCCACGACCTCCTCTCCAGCCCCATCCGGGGATAGGCCAAGCCATACTTTATCACCACATATTAGGTAATCCTAAATCCATTATAAATTTTGTGCATATGCACAGAAATCTATTCAAGTGATCATATTTTGATCAAGCTACCTACATGTAGTTCTATATAGTGATCAGGATAGTTAGAGGCTAGAATTGATCTAATATAATCACCACTGCAATGAATTGGAGCAATATATTCTACACCATAATCTATCAATTTATTGATAACCCTATAACACTTACTAGGTGGCGATCCAGCCATGTGGAAACCGCCGATAATCATATACACTTTTATATCGAGATCACTAATTGCTTTATCAACTATGCTTAAAACTCCCGGATGACTACAACCCACAAATACAATTAAGCCCTTACCATCAACGTATACAGCTAATGCTTGTTCCCATGGAGGACCATATATTTCTCCAATAATTGCTACACCATCTGCAATAATCATCGTTTTATTAACCTCGATTATCTCGGCTCCCAAGCCCTTAATATTATCCTTGACATATCTACTCATACCACTTGGTACATAGACTTTAATACCTGGATTAACATCGGCTACGTAGGATAATCCACCTATATGGTCTCCGTGTTCATGAGACAATACAACAAAATCTATAGATCTTGGATCAATACCAAGAACCTCCATATTCTTCCTAAGAACTTCCGGATTAGGCCCTGTATCGAATAGGATTCTTGAACCAGGTACATCAATAAGAATGCTTAAACCCCATGTAGATACTAGGTTATTGTTTGGATAGTTGTCTACGATTATTGTGACATTACATTGCTCTACAGGCTTTAAGGTTATTGATATATTAGTAATATGGGCTGGCGTTGTAGATGTATATTGTTTCTTTACTTCTAAGGGCCTTATAATTAATAAGAATAATGAGGCCATTATTATGAGAAATACTATGATCATCAGGATTTTTATAGAAGTTCTATGGTTCAATTATTTTACACCTATTTAGGTGGAGGAGCTGATGGTGGAACAAGTATTATTGGTCTCATCTCAACTAATGCCTTTATAAGTTTTCTCCTACCACTATCAAGTGCTCTCCATAAAGTTCCACGAGATATATTCATTTTCTTCGCAGCTTCTTCCTGAGTAAGACCTTCAAAATAGACGAGTCTTAGAGCCTCTATTTCATCAGGCATTAAATATACTGGCTCTGCTTCAATTGCTTCACCGAATTCATTAAATGGTATAAACGTTACCGTATGAGGCATAAACCATATATGCCTAGGCCTTGGCCTTCTACCTCTTCCATGTCTTCCCCATTGCCATCTCCATGGAGGCCCTGGCAATATCTACACCATTGGCTATATAGTTGTAGTCAATTATTATTCTATGTATCCAAGACTTTTAAGAGCATCCATCAACCTAGTACCAGCAGCTACTATATGTACATTTATACCACTTTGCTGAAGCAAACTTAACGCATTCATCCCTATATTGGAAGCTATTATAGCTGTAGCACCGCTTGACAATATCCATTGGGTAAACATTCTACCAACTCCATGTGATACCTGGGCATAAGGATTTTGTATAGAATTAACTTTTGAGATCCTTCTATTAACTATATCAACTATAGTAATATATGGAGATCTTGCAAACATCGGAGATATCGTTGATTCTAAACCACGGTTATCAAGTGTAGTAGCTATTATTCTTACAACACCATGAACAGGAGGGACATACTTAGGTATAGGCTGAGAACCCTGAAAGCCTCTTCCCCATCCACCACGGCCCTGCCCAGCCCATGGCGGTGGTCCTCCTCCACCGCCATGTCCATATCTGCCTTGTCCATTAGCTCTCCCTTTACCACGTCCTCTTCTTCCTTTTCCATAGCCTGCCCCATAACCCCCCATATTTTCACCTAGAGAATTTTGTGCAATAACACAAATATAAAATATTCTGGGAAAAGATCTTATGAATGAATAATATTAAAGAAGTAATATCGTGATTTCAATCTAGTATTTATTTATTATTACAAGTTCATGAATACTACTTTATTGGGAAAAACAAATGGATCACTTTGTTATTAGCTCATTAAGTTTCTCATAGAATCTGTTCCACCATTCCCTAGCAGCCTTATATTTATCTTCTTCAAACTTCTTCATCCACTCCTCATTAGCATACTCTTTAGCAGCTAATGCCATAAAGTCAATTATCTTATTATTATCCCAAAATACGGGATAAGCGCCAGCAAGTTCTTGGTACCTCATAATCTCTCGATATCTTTGCTTAACTCTCTCAATAACATTAGGTAGGCCATAGAGTTCCTCTAGTAGTTTTGGCAAATACTTCTCTCCCCATTTACGGTGGAAACGGCACATACCAGAATTGTCGTCAAAATATTCCATTAATGCTCTTTCAAAACTCTTTTGTGCAAATTCTTCAGGCTCAAGAAAGACGCCTGCATATAATGTCCAGTACCTGCCGAGTACAGGTAATGGAGCTACCATACCCGGTGTCCAGTAGTAGTTTGGAGCTATATGGCCTTCATCACCAAATAATGCATATACCGCTAGATCCTCGAATTTTTTGCCAAGTGCACCAATTCTTTCCATATATAATACATTAAGTACTTTCGACGCCGATCTTATGCCTCTTTCTCCAATAAGTCTTAATATGGGCAACTTACCCCATGCAAGATCTTCTATAATTCTTATCGCTAGCTCTGCATTTACTTTACTATATTCTAGTCTAAAGTCTATAGGGTCAAAATAGGGTTTTGATGGAAGACCGGCCTCTTCAGGTCTTAAAAGACCTTTATCAATAGCATCAAATATATATGCTATAACATGGCCTAACTCAATAGCATCGAATCCATAGGCATCAGCAAGTTCCACGATCTTCTCAGACAAATGTATATCGTATACACCAATAAATGGACCCATGCCCTCATAGGGTTCATAATCAGTCTTATACTTGCCCTTTCGAACCTTTTTACAAGCTATTGGACAAGGTTCGCCGCATGTCTTCCATGACCTTGTTTCTATAGCTTCTTTATTAAATGGTTCCCATATATACTTCATAATCATCTCATGCAACTTCTCACGAACATCTTTGGGAGTATAGATCGTATTGAAATTAAACATTGGAGTTGCAACCTTGAGATTAGGATAATTACCACCAAGCGTGCCCCCAGTACGTAGTTTCTCATCATAACGATACTTAGTCCCTGCCCTGATCACTACAAATGGATAATTATTTCCAGCATTATTTGTAAACCATTGATTAATCCATTTGAGATCATTTAATTCCTTAGGTCTATTCTTACCTACGTCATATGTTCCACCATAGACTATAGCTACTACATGATGAGCTCTATACAATACGCTGCCAGGGCCTCCTCGTGCAGCATAGTCTTCGCTTCCAAAATCCATTTTGCCATGGTGCAAAGTTATGGATACTAAGGCTCCAAGATTCGTATACTTAGATGCAGGCCCAACAAGTATGCTCCTACCATTATATTTCTGATAGAAATCATTGAGTTTTTCAGATAACCATTGCTGTAATGCATATACTCCTTTATATCCTCCATAACCTCTCCAAATGGCTTCAATATCTTCTTCGCCTATCTCAATGAACTCTACTTTAGACTCTCCATCACCATCATCATATATCTTTAAAATAAGTGGTTCTTCACTATAGCCTATTATAACTATTGCATCAGCATTTATTCTAAACTGGTATGCAGCACCACCAGCTGTAGCTACATGGAATCCACGTGTTAATGGACTCCTAAAACAAGCTACTAGTCGATGTATACCATATAGTTTAGTTCCAGCGAAAATTCCTCTTCCAATGACAAGGGCGTTATCAGGGCTATAAATAGGCTTTCTATAAGTCTTAAGTTCTCTATAATGAA
>CAZITZ010000110.1:0-4376 GCA_964542295.1 uncultured Desulfurococcaceae archaeon | reverse complement strand
ATGCCGCCGCGGGGATTTGAACCCCGGACAACCCGGTCTTCAGCTTCGCCGGATCCCTCATAGACTGAGGGTTTCCACGGGCGCTCTCCCGGGCTGAGCTACGGCGGCTCCTTGTCTACATAGGTATTCTAGGTGTTGTGGTTTATTAGTTTTTAATATCCCTTATCATAACATGTTGTGGAGGGCTATAATGGTTACGACATTATGGGCTTACTTAGCTGATTTGCTCGAGGACCATAGAATTATTTATGTATTTGATAAGAGGCTCTATAAGCTTAAACTCTTTAAGTATAATCCATTACAAGCACTAGCTATTGATATGTTTCTCCATAAGAAATGTATTGATTTAGGCTCTATTAGTGGTAGGGTATTTAGGGTTTTCAGAGCTGGTGGTAGAGAGTATATCTTCTTAGGTAGTTCGGGAAAAATTATTTCAGAGTTAATTTATCCAGTGAGTAAAAATAGTAAGTTTATTTGCTGGGATGATCTATCGGGGTCCTTACCTAAGAGACTGCTATTCATAATAGATAATTCCCTGTACCATGAATTACATCCAAAAGATCAGAATAGGCTAGTTTATCAGTTAAATTTATTCCTTAAAGTACTCCGTAAATACCTATTTGATACCTATCTTTTAATGAATAATTCTCCTATAGAGCTCTATAAGAAATACAATAGTGTAGCTGGACACAACATGGTTAGATGGCTTAGTGAATTTACTAAATAAAGATAATAAAATAATAGCATTGGATCCGTATGCCGAAGATATAGCTAATGAAGTGCTCTTAGAAACGTAACTGTAATAATTATTGGTGGTATAGTTGATCGTAAAAGACCAATTAAGATGGCTACAAAGAGGATAGTAGATGCTTTAAGCAAGAAACTAGACATAGCGATCACAAGATATCGCCTGGAAATAGATGGTATACGAGAAGCAGTTCCCCATAGAATAAACATACTTGGTGAAATAATACTTGAGACAATATACAATAAATCGTTAAAAAAAGTCAGTAATGGGGCACATGAGTAACTGAGATATAGCATGGTATATAGGATTAAAAATTATGAAAGAAAAAAACTTGATCATGATAAAGTTAAAGAGATCGTGAGTGGAATAGAAGAATTAGGAAGATAAAAATAAAAGATCATGTATTAAGAAGAGCTTATAGAATAGCAGGGATCAAGATCTAATATTAATAATAAAGTAATCAGATTTTCCGGCTTACATCACAGCCCTATATGGGCTCAAGAGACCCTCTCCTCATCACTATAGAATAAATATAGGAAAACACCTAAATAAACCATAAAAACCCAGACACTAAATCATAACAATGGGAAAGGCGGCGGTCGTCTAGCCTGGACTAGGACGCCGGCCCCCCAAGCCGGAGATCCCGGGTTCAAATCCCGGCCGCCGCACCAATTATATACCCCATATATTTTCTCATTAATTAGGCTTGGCCAATAGGGGTAATTCCTAGATAACAGAATATTGTCGTAAACAGGAATAGCTCTCTTAATACTATTACTGACTATAAGCCAGTAGCTTCTTGGTTTTTGATCAGGGATTAAGGCTGAAAAACACTTTAGTGTTATTGGAGAATGTGCAGTCTAGATTCGCATGATTTTATTATTCTGCTTTCAAATATATTGGTATTGACTAGATATATTGCTTCGGGTCTAAGAGGAAGGAAATTTTAAATCATATGCTGAAAGCTAACTTTTGACTGGGGACAAATGCTTGGTAAAGCCCGTATTGGTTAGGGCTTGTTTAAATGTGTCTAGAGCAATGTAGTCAGTATTTTATGGCTTTGTAGTTTTTATTGGTCTTGGGTTAATATCTGGATTGATCGTAGGTTATCCTACTTTTTTGCTTGTAGTATTTGCCTTTCTATTTATTTTATTCCTAGCAGTACTTATATCTGAACAGAACATATAAAGGGGTAAAGGACCCTATTACTTATGGTCAGTGAGAATAGAGCCAAGAGGAGTTTATGAAGTTAAGAGTAGCCATGAGTTTGACGACTTGAGCTATGCTATTGCGGTGGACAAGAGTGGCATAGGAGGAGCGATCTTGCCGGGAATAGAGTTTGATGAACCCTGACTACGTGATATAATCCCTCTCTACATCCCCTCTAAACAACCACATCTTGAATCTCTTTATCATATATTTAAAAGCCCCTTGGGTCAAAGAATAGAAATCAGAGAGATCCCGGTGTTAAGGGAGGGGCTAGGCTTCCTGGAAGAGGAAGGGCCTTGGTATACTTGGATTGCCGAGTATCGTGAGACTTGGATAAAGACATTCCTCGCTAGGAGGGTAGAACTTCCAGTTTCATGTCAAGTGAAGATTAAATCGGCTACTCTAAGAAGTGGTGAAACAGTGTGGTTCTCAGCTAAGCTTGTCCCCCGACACCCCTATACTCGTGGTAACTCATAAAAATCTAGTCTAAGAGCCTTATCCCGGCGTTTAACCAAGCCACTCAAAGCGAGGGATATGTTGCACTATAGCTTAGAGATAGTGTTCAAGCAGGATATACTTAAGAAAATTCATGGATAAGATAGGGTTACATATAATCGAGCAGTGAAGTAGATGTAAAAACTTATCTTAGCCCCATTCTCAATCCACTTAAGACTACCTTTTCTCGGAATTACAGTCACTCCGTTTAAACTTTATGTTTGCTTACATTAGTTATAGTGTCTCTAGATATGTTAAAAAGTAAGTGACGACCTCGTCAACTACGTGACTATATGTAAAGAGTCCTTTACAAAATGTAAAGGTTTATTAACCTCTTGTAAAGAATTATTTACATCAGGTGAAGAGGAGTGAACTGGGCTTCTGTCGTTCTAGGTGCGTTATTAGGTGTTGTAATAGGATATGTGCTTGCTGGAGGAGAACCAATAGTTGCCCCGATAATAGCTGTAATAGGCGCTATTGCAATACTTACCACGAAATACGTTCAGGAGAGAAAGGCTAGGAAACAAGGTATGGTGCTCTACGATGAAATGTACTTAACATTAGCTACTAGGTCAAGTTATACTGCCCTACGGGCATCAATGCTGGCTGTGGCTCTTATAATCATCATTACTATATGGCCTAAGTTCTTCAATATCAACATACTACCTCCTGAAGTAGCTGAAAAGCTGTTCCCTGGACTAGGCCTTAGCTTTGCCATCATGGCTATCGCCTACCTAACAGCCTATACCTACTACCTGAAGTCTAAGAAGGTGCTGGAGGGATGAAAGTAACGATAACTAACAGGTTAAGAGAATTAAGGGCTAAGTATAGAATGTCTCAGGAAGAACTAGCTAGGCGGGTAGGTGTTACAAGACAGACCATAATAGCTATCGAGAACGGCAAGTACTTACCATCACTTAAACTCGCCTTCAAAATAGCTAAAGTATTCGGGATGAAAATAGAGGACATTTTTATCTACAACGAAGAAGAGGGAGACGATAGTTTCAGCTCTACATCTAAAACCATGATCTAAAACATAATCTCTCTAAACCAGCAATTCTTACTAACCTAGATAGTCTGATTCTCGTGAATAATAGGGGCAAGGGATTGCATTCAGAACCTAACAATATATAAGATGTAAGACAATTAAGCTTTGGAGAGACACAGTATTAATCGTTCAATAATAATCTCTATCATAAAACAGTAAAAATCAATGAACATTTAGATATGAGAGGCTTGACAACTATGGTTTCTTGAATCTGGCTAAAGCTAATCCAGCTCCTTGGTATACTAGAATCCATCATAAGCTGGAATATTGATGAATATACCTATGAAGAATATCTCGGCTAACTTAAACTTGTTTCTCCGTGATTTCTCCAATTCGAAATAAACTCAGAATGTTAGATCTATAACAATTTTTGAGGTTAATCACAATTATTGATTGTCAGTACTATAGCTATACCTACTGCTATAGCTATATTCCAATTTACCTTTAACTCTCTACTTTTTATAAAGTTGAGTTAAAGCATATTGTGTCCTGGTGAAATTCTTTTGTAAAAATTTGATCGAATAGTATGGATATATGGTAAAGTTTTTATTTTCCCCAGTATGATATCAATTGCGATACATTGAGGATGCTAATAGTTATTATAAAATGAGGTGTAAACAGCATGTTTATATATTTTATGTCTCTTATAGCTTCTATAATTCTAGTAGTTGCTTACTATCTACTTTATCGGGAAGAACTTAACTTAGATTCATTACTCATAGCCATTTTGTCAACGTACATATTAGCATTAGTTATTTTAAGCACTATCTTATACTTTTATAATCTACCTCATTGGATTAGCGAGGGATTAATATTTTTCATGCCATTAATAATTGCTATAAATATACCCTTACTCGTAATATCTATTCTTAAGTC
>CAZITZ010000109.1:0-4417 GCA_964542295.1 uncultured Desulfurococcaceae archaeon | reverse complement strand
AAGCTGATCTAGTAGGAAGTTATTACCTATTCCAGAGCTTACCTCAATCCCTAAATCACTACTCTTACTGATAAGGTAGTCTATGGTATCGGGATCAGCTATGACGACCATGTACTTCCCTATATAGGAAGGCTCTCTGGGCAAAACTTTATCGATAAGAGCATAGAGTGGATAGCCTAGCCTAGAACTTATCTCCTGATCTATTACATCAGGAAGACATTTTGACGACACCAATCCTATATTGAATGTCTTGTCCAATAATTCTGTCTTAAAAGCGCTACAATTCTTAATCATTTCATAGTAGATGGGCCAATTTTCTTGTCCATACCTTCTAGATACATCGCTCAGTAGCTCATGTGATAAGAGTATTACAGGGTTAAATCGTGTTTTTGCCTGAAGATCAGTAATTGATGTAAAGAGTATAATTGTTTGATCAGGTATTGTTATGGTTAAATTCACGTTATTCTCTAAGGTAATATTAAGCGGCTTATTTAATACCCATTTCTCAACATATATAAATGGTCCATAATCCTCAACTAGACCCGTACTCTCAAGAGTGTCCTTGATGCTATTGATTTTATCGACAATGCTTTCTGACTTTTGATCAGATACTAAAACTAGTGTTTGATGTACTGTTAAGCCAGAAAGTGTTCTTTCGATCGTGTCATTTATGTAGATAACTGATAGGGTCATTGTCGACGAAAATAGTATTGATACAGCTAGTGTTACTGCAAACATTATAACCATGAATCTATTCCATAGAAATACTCGTGTTAATGAAGCCAAAAATACTTCACCGTAGATATCATTGTTTAGTAGACTAGAATCATCTTACCCTCAGAAGCACAATATAAATCTAATTATTTTACGCATATGTCAACAGTTATGGACACTCAATAATACAATAGGAGTGTATAGTACTAGATGTGATGAAAAATACTTACGAGGCAGTAGTGGCAAGATTAACCTCTGTATATACGTCTCTACGTAAAGGCAGGTCAAGAACTAGTCTTAACACTATATTAGTACAGCAGAAACCAGCTGTAAATGGCCTTGGAGTCTTTAAGTTAATAGTTAGATTATTTGGGTTAAGACTATGTTTAGGATATATAATGAGTATTGGTTCTTCTGGGAATAATTTGTACTGGAAATTAATGGAGCTCCTCGTCTTGGCTATTATCTGTCTTATACTCCTAGCTTTTTTACCATTATAGACTACTCTTAGCTCGAGTCTAGCGGATCTAGCTTTTCCAGCACTACTGAACACTAGGTTTCCATATAAAAGATCCTTACTAGTCTTCACACTAGCATATCCAGTATCTCCATAACTACTCTTTACACTCAAGGTATACTGTTTCTCAGCAAGTTTATTCATGCTTTTATCGATGTATACGAGGCATAGATCCTTATAGCGTTCATCAACAATCCTTGCAATAGGTAAGACGATCTTGCCGGAACCATCCTTATTAACAGCGATTAAGTATCCTCTTTCACGGAAGAAACCTAGATCAATACTACTAGTAGGAACAGCGTCAAACAACTTCTCATACCTAGACTCAACTACATAAGATGAAGACCTACCACTAGAAACCCATTTACCCACAGCCTCAAACAAGCCATACTCTACAACAATAGAGTCTCTAAACAATATCTTATCCCCCGATACACCTTCTAGAACCTCCATAAAATTATTGATCATCCCGTTAATACGTTTATATCTATGGTAAAAATAAAGTCCAAGCGGTATATCGGTTATGAGTACAATAATACCAGCTATTATTAATGGATATATCTCTTCAACTACAAAGAAGCATATAAAGAAAATCACTCCAGCCACTATAGGGGCGGAAACGAATAATATCAAGCTAATAATACGTCCAGACCTAGACACAGCCCTAACGATCCTCATATCCCTACACCTTCAGTAAATAAATTGTAATGAATAATAAATATTTAAACCTATTAACCAAGTAAACATACAACGATTTATTCATCAACATTAACCATAATTTATTATATCCTATACACTATCTTAGTTTCCTTAAAGTCCCTTGTAAATCCTAGAACTAGTATATCCTTATATAATCTATCTAGTCCTATTATACTTATTGCCTCTCTTATAAACACCAGATCATCACTACTATAGCTACCATAGACAAGCAGGCCATTCGCCTCTTTAATTCCTTCCCTTAATCTTAATTCCTCAAAGTATGCCTTCAACTGCATGGGACCCTGCCTTGTACTTGTTGATGTTTTTACCTCTCCTATAAGCGGTATGGAATTTTTACAATAAATATCAGGCCTTAAACCATGATCTATTGGATAATCAGACCGGCAATCAATATATCCCAGCGCCTCCCTAACATACATAACCACTCGTTTTAGGATCATATCATGTTTTCTTCTAGCAGAATCCAATCTTCTACGATCAATAGGCTCCTTCAATGACATATATTCTTCATTTGTAAATAACTCACTATACCCCCCAGTCGATCTACCAATTCTACATATATCCCTCAATGGACAAGTCCAGCAATGTGAGAAGTTGATATTCTTAAGACATATACCTAGCAATGCTGGTCTTGATAATACAAAATCGTATCTAATGGGATCTTCGGGATTTATCCTCCTCAAAATATCATTAACCATTTTAAGACTCTTAATAGAGTTTATTCTAAGATCCCTTCCAAAGAATAGACGCCCAGCAACACGGGCTATTTCCAGCCCTAAGGGTATTTTCAATATACTCTTATCAATACTTTTCCAAAGCCCAAGATCCGGGTATTCATCTCTAACAACCCATCTCAGGAATAAATTGATCCTTTTAAGAGGAGAATTAGGATTAGGTTTTGGCACTATATTCCTAATTCTCCTAATCTCAACACTAGTCATTTGACTGGTGTACTTGGATAATTCTTTCCACAAGGCTTTCGCAACAGCTTGATCCGGGTTACTGGATCGAAAAGCTATAACTTCCAGGTCAAGTTGAGAGACGGCCATGATAATCCAAGGTATTGCTATCCCGCAGGGATCGAATCTATGGAAATACCCTATCCTCCTCAATAACTCATTAATGACTTCTTTAAACAGGCCGGTTTCCATAAGATCCCATATCCTATAGCCTAGTCCACTTATTATATCGATCAATTCTATGAAGTGCATCCTTAAGGTACCTACTCTCATTTGAAAATCATATATAGCTGATAGTAATGCTATTATCTCTATTTCTCTCTTACTAACTGATGGATACTTCCAGGTATAATAGTATGGTATGTAAAGCATTGAAGTATCTAGATATCTTTTTGAAAACAATGGATATAGATCGTCAAGAGCCTCTCTATACATGGTAATCTCAGAATTGGAGAACATAACTGGCACCTTCAAATAGTATATTTACTGAATTTCCTTAAATAATTATGTAATTTAGCTTAAGGCAGATATTGCTATTTTAGATCTATAATATTAAATGATTCCCATATAGTTAAATTAATCCTAGACATATTGGGATAAAAGTATATTAGTATACTGGTATACTAATACATGAGTGAATGGTATGGAGACCACCACTATAAAGGTTTCACGCAGGACACTTGAAATGCTTAGGTTTTATAGGGAACGGCTAGGTGCTCATAGTTACGATGAGGTTATCCAGGTATTGTTAAAGGAGTATAGGAGGAGGCTTATCGATCAGTATTTTGGTGTTGATAAGGATAGGATAAGTAGTTTTACTGAGGAGGATCGGCTTGAGGACAGAGAGGTATAGTATAGTTATGGACTCATATGCTTGGATCGAGTATTTTGCAGGTACAGCAATTGGTGAAATTGTTAGAAGGTATATGGTGGATTCAGAGAATGTATATACACCATCTATAGTACTTGCTGAAATAGCTAGAAAGTATGTTAGAGAGGGGGTTAGCTGGAGTATTGTTGAGGAACGTATTAGGGTTATTGAGAAGCTATCAATAATAATTCTTATAGATTCTAGGATAGCTGTAGAAACAGCTAGGGCCTATATAGAGCTTGTAAATCATACTAAGGAATCGGGATACCGATCAAAGCCGAGCCTTACAGATGCTATAGTTTATGCAGTTGCTAAGACAATGAATGCAATGATTGTTTCTGGTGATGAGCATTTTAAGAATCTAGATAATGTATTATGGTTAAAGACTTGATAATTGTAGTCTTTATCGATTAAGTTAATAAACTTGTTTATTTCAAAAATACAGCTAAGCAAAGAGTTTATTGTTGTAGGAGAAGTGGGTGAGGATGTCTTGGCTAGGCTAGTGCTTGAGGTTAGTGGTGATCTTGACTATTACTATGGGATTAGTAGGGGACTTGTTGATTGCTTTGATGTTCCTGAGTCTCCTCTTGGTTATCCAGGTGTTAATAGTGTTGCTTCTTGTGTTTATTTGAAGAC
>CAZITZ010000108.1:0-4445 GCA_964542295.1 uncultured Desulfurococcaceae archaeon | reverse complement strand
TTAGGACTATTGCAAACGCTATTGCCAGTCCCAATGCAAGATTATTTATAACTTGTATTGTCGATGGGAATTCACTAAATATTGCACTAACACCGATCATTAAGAATATAAGTATTATTAGGAACTGTAGGAATGGAGCTAATTCTTTAAACTCTGGATGTTGCTCAATAATTATTCTCAAAGCTGAATCTGCAATAAATACACCTAAAGCAATAACTAAAGCACCTACTATGAGTGGATAAATGAGTGTACTCTGTAGTTGTAATAATTCAAGTGAAATAGTTACTATAACTGCAATTAGCCCCAATAATATGAAGTTTTCAATAAGAACTGCTAGAGATGCATAGCTTTCTGGAAATGCTTTCTTCAGAAAGCTGCCAATGTACTTTGCAAGTCCTAAAGCCAATATTACACCTATTGTTAAGACCGTTATACCTCCAATAAGGTAGGGTAGATAATTAGCTACTCTTGTAATAATAGTACCAGCTTCACCAGGTATAGCTAATAAGTCAACTGCCGCTACAATGGATATAGAGATGATAAATGCCTTTGTTAAGCCTCCAATAAGATCAGATAAATCAAGTCCTAATTCTCTAATAGTTTTACCAACGTCTGTCCTATCAAGTGGTTTTTCTACAAATTTTTGGATAATCTTATTAACAGCACTACCTATGAATTCTCCTGCAACATAGCCTATAAGCACGACTATAATAGCACCTATAATGTTTGGTAATCTATTAACGATTTCATTCAAAACATCGATCAAATTCTGCTGGAATTGATTAACAACTTCTACCATAATCCACACCTATATTTTACTACTTTGTTAAAGTTAATAAATAATCCCTTGTAAGATATATTCTTATTTTAATTTAAAATAATTTCTTTAAAAATAGTAAATAATTAATATTAACCAGATTTATATAATTCTTAAATACTCTATATTGATTTATAGAAAAGCTACTGTTCTATGGAAGAGAAAGAACTAGTTTACAAAACAATTAGTAGGATAATTCAGTAAACAATGGTCAACACTATTGATGAAATAATGTAATAAAACAAAGCTATAATTCTATATTGGCATGTACATTTCTTAGATCTTCTTCAGTTTTACCTAGTCTTCTCATAAGTTCAACGGATATTCCATCAAGAAATACAAGCAATGTATCTTCGAATAATGTACCCAACGGGGCTAATGGTTCATGGATTCCGAGGATTTGTCTAGCAAAATAATCTTCTTCACGAGCTATTTTCGTTCTACCAGGTACAATTACAATTATATCAGCTAATTTAGCTAATGGACTATCTGGATAACTAGTTACAGCTATAATTCTAGCACCAACATGTTTAGCTGCTTCAGCAGCAGTTACTATAAGCCTTGTTCTACCAGAACCAGATAATGCTATTACCAGATCATTTTCCCTAATCCTCGGTATAATGGTCTCTCCTAAAACTGCTACTTGATAGCCTAGATGTAGAAGCCTCATAGCAAATGCTCTACCAACAAGACCTGATCTACCAGCACCCATGACTAATATCCGGGCACTACGTTCGTAAGCATTAACTAGTTCTTCAATCATTTTATTTACTTGATTATCATCAATTAGATCAATAGACTTACGTATGAATTCACTTATTTCAAGCATAGTAGCTCTAATAAGTCCTGAAACCATATCTTAAACACCATAAAAATGTAGTAGAGAAGGCATATTTATGGATTATCATAATGGTTTGTAGTTTATAAAAAAAGTTATAGATAATTAAAATCTATGTTTATGTTCTCCTAGCAAACCAACCTATTAAGAATCCTATGATTAATAATATTATAGCCACTACAATAGTTATTGTCCAATCAGTAACCGGTACTTCCTCTGTCACAGTAGTAGTAGATGTCTCCGTCGTTGTCTCAGTAACTGTTTCAGTTGTCGTCTCTGTTACAGTCTCAGTTGTAGTCTCAGTGACAGTTTCTGTTACAGTCTCCGTAATTGTTTCAGTAACTGTTTCAGTAACTGTAGGTGTAGGTGGTGCAGCAACGGGGAATAGTGATACCTTGGCAAATGCAGCTGGTTCTATAGTATAGCTTGTTAGCATCTCGTACTGATCATCAGCAGTTGGAGCTAATAAGTCAATAACTCTAGGAGCAACTCCTGCTACAATAGCATTGGCATCGCCACCGCCAAAGTTCCATTCTGTCGGATCACCTGCCCCTACATCTCTAACCTTTGATGGACCGAATCCATCATATCCCAGTACAAGGACAGCGTATCTCCAGTTCGCTATATTCTCTACATCAGGTAGAACAGATGTATCAACAAATGCTAGTATGAGGTTATTCTCTTGATCAGCTGACACTACAAGTGCGCCATCCTGAACCATGTATGTTCCATTGGCAAAGTATATTGCTGCTTTCTGTCCCATAGGTACTGCTTCAGTATCCCATCCTGGTGCAAGCATTATAGCAAAGTGCCATCCATCTTCAATTTCAACATTAGCGCCAATAGTCGTATGGTTTACCGGTAGATCTTCACGTGTTGTTAATACATAGATCTGTACAAACTGTAGACAGAATCCATTAGGCCCATTCCATGGATTATCGCCAATGTTCTTCATCTGTGTCTTAAATATTAGTACACCATCAGCAGTATCTACTTCAAATTTCAATAGATCAAATGCTCCTTCTACAAATACAGCATTTGTTGGATAAGTGTATGTGCCTGGACCATTATCGTCTCCCTCAGGATCTGTCATTTCAAATACTGTTGTTGAAACTATTCTTTGACTGACAACAGAAGCTAGCCATAGAATCATGTTCCTAACATACTTTGGACCATCGAGGGGCACGCCATAGTATTCCCATGCATATCCGGGCTCATAGTCACCATATGGACTCTCACCACTAGCGACAATAACGGTATTTGTATCACTCCAATACTCAGCACCTACGAAAAGATACTTCCTCTGTACATTGACAAAGTCAGGATAGTAAAGCATTCCATAAGGCTCCTTGTTTTCACTATAATAAGCTGTATCATAAGTCCATGCAATTCTTATCAATCCATCAAATGTTTCATTTAATGGATCATGAGCTGTTCCTGTATCATCAACCCATATAACACAGGATGGGCCATGGAATAATATTGGCTTCTCAATACCGATCTTTAACAAGAATGTATATAGCTCAGGAATGTTATCGGGATCCATTTGTCCAAGAACTCTATAGTATGCTTGGGCGTTATTAACGTCATCATAGATAGCTCCGAGCTCTATTCTAAGCTTTGAACCAATACTCTCAAGAAGTGTATTGGCAACGCTTTGTCTCTGTGGACCATCACCATAGTCACTATCAGAAGCTATCCAAATAGCCTTGTTGCCAGTATTTAACCAGTTTACAATTGCTACGATCTCATCAGCTGAGAAGTCGATAGATGGCTGGCCTACAAGTAATATATCAATATTAGATAATACATCTTCTGTAATAGTATCCTCGATCTTGACCCACTGTACAAAGGTTATGTTACCCATTATATAGTCTAAATATTTATCACTCTCTCCATGAGCAAGATCTACGCCGACGACTATAGTGTCATTATTTGCTGTTACTGGTATTACAGCCAATGGCGCGATCAGACCAATAGCTAGTAATAATACAAGTAGTATGGATTTACTCATAACTTACCCACCTAATGATACCTTATATGAAGAATAATTTAAATCTATATGTTTGTTCCAATAGTTTTGTCTATAATTTTTATATATACTGGCTAACAGTGAATAACCAGCTATACAGATGATGCAAGGTTTTAGCTAATTTAATGAGAATGCAGTACCATAGATATATATCTAAGTGTATATACCATAAGATAACTAGAGAATTTTAGGAGGCGGAAGGAGGGTATGAACTTGACTAAATCAGTTTCTTTATTAGTCCTAATATTATTGATTACATCAATCATGAGTGTCGGAGTCCATGCAGTATCTATTGATAATGCTAATAGACAAGACACAACCGACCAATGGCCTTGGGGCGAGAGCGAGGAGCCATTTCCATGGCTTGAGTATTTGAAGGGTCTTACTGATGAAAGAGGAGTTACATTGACTATTATTACAAGGCATGAGTCAACTATACAGCAAATAACAAAGGAATTATTCCTCCAAAGCCCAGTAGCCCAAGAACTAGGAATAACAGATATACAGTTTCTAGCATTAGGGCCTGATCTTTGGGTTGATTTTATTCACAGACGTGTTGAGATAGATAAGCCTATCGACGTTGCATGGGGCGGTGGACCAACTATTTTCAATTACATAGACCAGCTAGGCTATGTAATGGCTTTGAATCCATCAGAGCATCCAGAGGTATACGCTATTCTCTATGAGGCATCAAAGATCCCTAACCGTATCGCTGGATCCCCGACGAGATTAACAGATGATAATGGATACATTCATTG
>CAZITZ010000107.1:0-4531 GCA_964542295.1 uncultured Desulfurococcaceae archaeon | reverse complement strand
GCATATAGCTCAGCTGCATTAGTAGCAAATGTTAAGGGAAGTTTTGATGGAACAAAAACCACTTTAGAAATAGTAATAAGAAATACTGGCGGTAGTTCTGCAAATATAACAAAGGTAGAAGTCGACGATGTAGATATAACAAATGATTTATTCAGTCCTGATGGATACTACATTGTCCTTCCAGGCTCAAGTATTCAAAAAGTTATCATAGAACCAAAAGACAAGGGCATAGGACCTGGAAGCCACATATTAAAGATCACATACAAAGAACATGGAATTGAAAAGGAGACATACGTAGAATTCGTAATATAATGATATGGTGAGAATATGAAAGGAATGTCTCAAATCATATCAGTTTTTTTCCTTATAGTATTAACTATTGGAGCTTCTTCTATTGTTTATAATTTGGTTGTTAAGCCTAGAATCCAAATGTTTTCAGATTATCGTCCACTCATAATAAGATATGTTACAGCCTATAATTCTACACATGTTATTTGTTATGTAGTGAAGGGAGAAATAAAGGGCCTTGTATACAGGAATTCTACATGGATCAATGGACGGGCTTTTGAAGGAGATTTAGTAATTGTCCCTAAGACTTTGGTTGAGGTGGAGAATGGTTGAAAGCTTTATCAAATATTTTAGGAACAGCTATAGGTATCATGTTTATTACTGCAGTTCTTGTAGCTTTTGTAAGCTATTTTAATTCTGCAAGTAATACTGCTTTTCGTATGTTACATGCAGAGAAAGAAAATATCTATGTAAAAATGTACTCTAATACAACGGGAACATATGTATTAGTTATGAATCCAGGTCCTGTAAGCCCTGTTACTATTAGATACATTATATTGAAGGATATTAATAGTGGTAATATATTATCAGTTTATAGATTATGGAGAAGCATTGAAGTAGGTGAATCATTTGCTATAAAAGTATCTAATTCTACTATGAATAATGATGATCTGGTAGCAATTGCTGTATCAAGTAATGGAGCTGTATTTTATGAAGAAGAAACCACTACTAATTATCAAGAATATAATAATTTAACTAATAACGATAATAATGAATTCCTTGTAAACCCTATCATAGGCTGGGCATTCAATAAATCTCTTGCGGTACAAGATAGTGATGGAAATGTTTATTACATTATACCATATCTTATTGGGGATCATGGCTGGAACAATAACATTACCGATATGGCATATGAAAAGTATCAGACAAGTATTACTATGAGATTCTACGACACCAGTAATAATGACAAGCTTATTATATATATTAAAATATATGCCTTCAAAGATCCTTTTGACTCGTCATTGGTTCACTGTCAGTTCTATTTTGTATATAGTGATGGTAGTGAGAAGAAGATAGCAGAGCTTCAAGCAAGGTATGGAGAGCGTGTATCTACATCGATTACTCCATCGCTTTTTGGAAAAGGTATTACTACAAACAGTTATCCATACTTTAACATAACTGACAAATTAGTAACAACTAGAAATCTCTCAGAAATTAGCTTAACTTTTGAACCACTCGACTATGATCCCGCAAGGGCTTATGTGCGTATAGGTATGGATTACTCGTATCAGCAAGGTTTTTGGTATTTACATGTTCTTGCGAAAAACAGTAACTTATATATGTTCATTAGAAAGATAGGTAAGAACATATTTCTCGAAGCCAATGAATCTACTAACTGGCTATATATGGGTAAAGTTTTTCAACTACCTATTTTCAGATGGTGGTCATATTATGTGTATATAAATCCTCCCCCAGGCCCCACACCTCCAGAGTATACATATGTCGATTTCTATGTTTCTAAGAATTTGTATACAGAACTATTCTGGGTTGTCAATCCTAGTCAATCATATAATGTATCTATTAATGTACCTTACTTCAGCTATGATCTCTATGTAATAGATGTTAATGGAAAAGCTCAATCTACATATATAAGGCCATCTGATCAGGTAATCTATATTGGCTACAATAACTATTTGCTTCCTGGATATAATGAATACATCGTAAATTGTACTGTACCAGAAATATATAGTATTTTGATAAAACAATCGGATTCATCATTACCTAGTTATTTGATCATTATAAATTGGATTGATCCTAGGCTATTCCTAGATATTGTAGGTGGAGGGGAAGATCTACTGGTAAAATACGGCTTAATAGATACCGGGGCAAATATATCATTCAAGTATTGGAGCTTGGTTTTTAAGAATGGTTCTTTCCTTGGCAATTTCAGCAGTGGAAGCACTATAACTCTTACTAATGATGTATATGCTGTAATACCTATAGAAGGTCCATATAAGGGGAATATTATTTATCTATGGGTCGATAGCTGGAAACTAATACATAGTTAGAATTTATCTTAAAATCTGGAGAATAAGAGACTTTATTTGATAATTACATGGAAACCGTTAAAATGATCAGGTTATATGGTGAAGCATCTACTCCTATAGTAATTATTAGGACGACTGTATAGATCTGATATGAATATTTCCTAAAGCTTAGAAGTTTTTCTTGTGCTTTAGAGAAAATTTCTTATTTTGAAAAACTATTTCCTAAGCATTTATGTAATTAGATCTCCTTACTCTATTAGTAGAATCTGTGGGAATACATAGATTCGGTATTACCTATAGTCGTGTTAATTCTATATATACATGTATAGAAATAATTAACAGTGTGCATTATATAGTATTACCACAGAGTCTAACTAATGCAGTATCCAGTGGTTTTTGGAGCGTGTTTTATGGTGGCAGACCTAGCCTCACCTAAGACTATAAAACAAGATATTGTAGAGAAATATGATCCTATAACTGAGTATGGAGAACTAAATAGCCTATATATACTCGAGAATGCAAATAGGTATCCAGGACCAACTGGTTTCTTCTCATATATGCTAGAGCAACACTTGAAACACTATATCGATCTATTGCCTAAGAGAATCCTAGAAGCCCATTTAGATGGCCTCATATATGTACACAAACTTCCTTATTCATTATATATCCCTTACTCTTTCCATAAAGACAATGTTATTATTGTTGAGTATGGTAAATATGGCGTACTATGTCTAACATTTGAAGATTTATGGAAATTACTTGATGAAACAGGTGTAAAGACTATTATTGAGAATGATATGGAGGTTAAAAAGCCGAGGAGACTAAAAATTTTGACATTGTCTAAAGAAGGTAAGCCAATATTCACAAGAGTACTAAGAGTTGTTAGACATAGACCTAAAAGTAATAGATATAAAGTAATAAAAATCAATAGTGGTTCCCTAGTTATAGTAACTAATGATCATCCTATGATAGTCAGGGAAATGAATAGAATATGTCCTAAATGTCGTTCAACCAATACAAAAGTAGCATCAACAAAATATTTAAAGTGTAATGAATGTGGTTATAGGTTTCCAATAGTATTATCAGAAGAGAAAATAATTAAGGCTGAAGAAGTAAGGAAGTCTGTACATGTAATTGAGTCTTTAGATAGAGTAGATCCCTCTATTATAACTAAAAAATTAAGAGTGTCTTATGGACAACGTAGAACAAGACAAAATGTACTTGGAGACATCCGGCGTATAGAGAGGATGCCAAAGTATCTAGTAGGATTTATGTTAGGAGACGGGTATATGAGAAGAATATATCAAAGGAAGGGATCAGTATTTATAGAAGAAATTATTGATAAACTTGACGAGTCGAAAATAGGTTATGTAACATACGCTGATGGTGGAAAAACCATAATTCAATTGATAACGTATTCTAGATTACCTATTCCGAGATACTTGGGCAAGCATTCATTTAGTAAAAAACTTCCACCAACATTCCTTACTTGGAATGAAGAAGAAATGATCGAGCTTATCTCAGGGATTATAGATTCAGAAGGGTCTATTACGATAGTGAATGGAAAGCATAGAATTACGGAGGTTATTATTAGAGTTACCTCAATCCCATTAATATTACAGCTCTATATTGTATCAAAGAGACTAGGTATACCCGCTAATTTGTTTTATCAAGGATTCTTCAATTCTAAGAAAAGCTTCAAAGCAAGGAGACCTTTATGGTGTTTAAAACTATATATACCACATGAAAAACTGGATATGTTTAGAAAGTATTCAAAGAAAATATCTTCATTTAGAGAATTCATTTCCTCCAAGAAACGAATGCATAGAAGAGGCATTGTTACAAGTATAAGTGAGTTTATTGATGACACGGATTACGTCTATGATGTTGTTACTGAAACCGGCGATTTATTAGTTAATCTTGTTAAGGTACATAATTGTACAGGGCACTCTGTATCTAGAGTTTTAGAGAAGGGATTGAAGACTCCGACTATTATCTCAAGGCCTGCTAGGCATTTCGATACCTACGTCGACCATGTAGCTAATTACTTGATAACACTACAGCACTTCTTCTCAGGAGCACAAGCATTTAGTAGTGTCGAATGGTATGCAGGGCCCTTCATTAGAAAGGATGGACTAGGCTATAGAAAAATTAAACAGAATATACAGAGACTAGTATTCAATCTAAATTATCCT
>CAZITZ010000106.1:0-4666 GCA_964542295.1 uncultured Desulfurococcaceae archaeon | reverse complement strand
TAAGAAATCGATCGAACTTAATTTCTTCTTTACAGAAAGAGATCTAATAATTCATTTAAAAAACCATGATCGAGTTAGGAAGATTAGATCGAGGAAGGGTGTTTTATTTAGTGTGGAAGAAGAGTAATGTCTTACTAGTCGGTAATCCCTCATTTGATGAAATAGTCTTTGATGGAGAGGTTATACATAGAGTAGGTGGTGGAATATATTATTCGTTAAAAGTTTTGAGGAAAATTCCATTATTAGATATAGATATAATTACATCAACTGATCCATATACATTTATCAAACTATCATCATTAACAGGTATTCATAGAATTAATGTCTATCCTTCAAAAACTGCATTTTACTATAAACTAATATATAGAAATGGTGATAGAGCACTATATCTCTTAGAAAAAAGTAATAAATTAATAGAAAGCTTTATTGGCTCAAGAATATATGACCTAGCTATTGTAACTCCTATATATAATGAGGTAATGTCGAGCTTATTAAAAAAAGTGTGGATGCAGTCAGAAATTGTTGCAATAGATATTCAGGGTTTTATAAGAGAAAAGGACTATAGTGGCAGAATACATTATACGTGTACCCCGGATTTATATGATCTAATTGATTATGCAGACATAATACATATGAATATTGATGAAGCTATATATTTCATTAAATGCTTAGGACTGAAATCCTTAGAGGAACTAGTAGCATATGATGAACTGTTATTTATAATAACAGACTCGTGGAGACCATTTTACATAATATTTGATAAACAGATATTGATGATTAAGCCTATTAGGGTTCAGGGAGATGAAACAGGAGCTGGAGATACATATTTATCAGCTTTCTCAATATACTACTATCTACTAAGAGACATTACTTTAGCAGCTAAATATGCATGTTCGCTAACAACCCAGAAGATACTCTATAGCGATATAAAGGATATCAATGATCTTGGATTATATATGCCAAGAGAGATCAAGTATGTAGAAAGGATATCTTATCACAAAAAAGAGTAAGCCTCATCGGAGTTCACCGCCCCACCCCACCACCGCCCTCCATGGAAACAATTATGCGTTATTAAAGTACTTGTCCTACTTAAATACATGTTTTTGTATACTGTATAGTTGTACGGTAGTATTAGTAAGCTTGATGTATAATTACATACTGTATTATGTAAGGGCATATACGGCATAGGCCAATACATATCATGACTTCATTGCCCTAGGAGATGGGCTTAGTAGTTTTGATGTATACTGGGCGGTGGTGGGCGTTGTTGTACACTTGTATACTAGAGGTGGTGTGGGCAGTGAACCCCTCGGCATATATAATGTTTGTTTAACTTCTTTATATATTTTTAGCTAATATGTTAATGAATAATTAATATATGATTAAGTAATATAGTATTTGTTTAAACACTTATACTAACTATTGATACATCTTGAAAAATTTTATCATTTCTCTGTAAAGCAGCAATTGCATAGGTTTCAGATTCTGTCTTCTCACTACTATAGACCCTTGACAATATTAGGTCGACTAATTCTTCCTTAGTCGGTATTCTTCCTATAATCATTACTTTACCGTTAATTTCTATTTTTGGTAAATCAGCAAATTGTATTTCAATAGGATCTTGAATCCAAACATGTATTGGAATTACTTCAACCCAAATACCATACTCTTCAAGAATTTCCTGAGCAACACTCCATGTGACCTTAAGAGATTCCTCACTAGCTTCATCAAATCCAAGGTAAAGCACAACCTGGACCTTTGGAGGATCATAATATGTTTCTTCCAAGGCTACTCCCGGAATCAATACTAGTTATTTTCTTAGAATTTTAAAGAATAGGTGTAATAATACTCTAATAATTCATACTCATAATTTATAGTTTACCAATAATATTTAATGGAGGAATATATGATCTGATCGTATTTTTATAGTATTTATCTCTAACTATTATATCATATATTGAAGAAGATACTAGAGCAGTACATCCATTATAATATAATATATATGGTCTATAATAATCCCTTACCTCCTCAAAACATTCTCCATGATACTTTATTCTAAAACCATAGTATAGATCTATTAACTCATTATCTATACTACATACTCCTAGAACAGAGCTTCTACCATTATCTACATATTTATCCATTAATTCTTTTATAGCCTCTAATAGTTCGGCTCCATGTTCTATACTATGTTTTAGAAATATCAAAGCCATGTAGGAATCAGATACTTTACTGCAAATGTCTTGATTAAAGTTTAGATCTAAACATACCTTAGACTTATTAATGGAACCATTATGTATGAGTGATAAAAGCTTATCATTTATTCTTACAATAAATGGATGACTATGTAAAAGACCAAGGGGTTCATTAATACTTGCTTTTCTTACATGAATTAATCCATAAACTTCATAATTCCATGAACTAATTATGTTTTTCGCATTAGTTATCCCATGAAAATCTTCATATATGGAATTAGATGATTTATAGTAGTAAAGATGCTTTACTGTTCTTCCCTTAGCAAGTGCAATAAAATATCCATATCCATCTGGATGATTAGGAGTTCTATTCTTTCTATTCAGGCATTTATATAGCTCCTCTAGTTTATAATCATGTTTAGATACTTTTATTAGAAGATCTATTAAATACAAAAATATCCTCTTACAAGAAACAGAATTTCCATGGAAAATAATTAATCTACACATAAAAGCACTTCTCACCTAGTCTTTTCCTTCTTTATAGGATGAATAGCGTCTTTTGGAGCCCTATTAAATATTTCTAAATACTTACGTAGTACTTTAGGTATAACAATTACACCATCAGGTTCCTGGAAATTCTCAAGTATTGCTGTAATAGTTCGAGTACTAGCTATAGCTGTACTATTGAGTGTGTGTAGATACTCCTTTTTCATACCGCGGCGACGTATAAGTCTAATCTTCAATCTATATGCCTGCCAATCAGTTACATTACTACAGCTTACCATTTCCCTATATTTTCCTTGAGCAGGCATCCATGTTTCTAGATCATATTTTTTAGCTGCTGGAGCACCTAGATCTCCGCTCGCGATATTTACAATTCTATAAGGCAGTTCTAGTCCTTGGAATAAATATTCGGCATTACCTATGAGTTCCTCCATAAGATCCCAGCTTTCTTCAGGCTTAGCATATATGAATTGCTCGACTTTATGGAATTGGTGTACACGGAAAATACCCTTAAGGTCTCTACTACCAGCACCAGCTTCTTTACGGAAGCATGGACTAATACCAGCATATTTTAGCGGTAGCATTTCTTCAGGAATATCTTCTTTATAATGGAGTGCTGCTAGTGGATGCTCAGCTGTGGCAATTAAGTATAGGTCCTCATCTTCAATTTTATAGATAGCATCTTTGAAAGTATCCATATCAATTACTCCATTCATAACCTTATAACGTAGCATATATGGTGGTAATACTAAACGATAGCCCTTGGAAGTTAGATAATCCATGGCATAGAGTAGTAGGGCTAGATCAAGCCATACAAGATCATCGAATAAGTAGTAGAAACGGCTACCAGCAACCTCGCCAGCCTTAAGAGTATCTCCAAGCCCAAGGATATTTTCAAGCATATCAGCGTGTCCAACGGGTTTCCAATCAATAACCTCATAATCGATCTTAAAACCATACTTTTCAGTCTGCTCCTTAAACTGTTCAACATGTCCTATCCAAACACGGGGCATACCCCAGAAACGTATAGGCACATTATATGTATCGTCGGGCCCTATAGGTACTGTATCATGGACTATATTTGGCAGACTCCAAAGAGCTTTCTCCCGTTCCTCCTCAATACGTTTAAGCTCTTTTTCAAGAACCTCAAGTTTACGTAGAAGCTCCTTAGCCTCCAGTATAGCCTTTTGTCTTTCTCCACCACTTAGCCTCGGAATGCTACGGCTTATAACATTATGTTTATGCCTTAATTCATCTATTTCCCGAAGCATTTTCCTCCATTTTATATCAAGTTCATACGCTCTATCAACTAGTCCTGGATCCATGAATCTCTTCTTAACATGCTTCTTAAGCTCTTCTGGATTCTCACGTAGTAGCTTAAGTATACTCCAGCTCAAATAACAACACCTATAAAACCTAAAAATGGCATCACTTAATAATAGTTTTTCGTATATTACATGTATCAATTTTTTAAACATTAATAATTCTCTACTTGTTTCCTTCAACCATGATACATTTATAATAAAAATAGTAGTTTATTTATTATATTCTAAGTAGAGTAACGACGTTTCCATTCTTCAACAATATCATATCCATAACGCTCAATAAACATTCTACGGCCTTTTTCAGTCATTTTCTCAGGGGTCCACGGAGGCTCATATACGAGCTCTATATCAGCAACTATATCTAGTTGTCTCTTGATCTGTTCCTTTGCGATCGCGGGGAGAATATTTGCTAGTGGACAAAATGCTGTTGTAAGACCCATTTTTATCTTAACATGTTTATCATCTACGACTTCAATATCGTATATGAGTCCGAGATTATATATATCAATACCTATTTCGGGATCAATTACTGTCTCGAGAACTCCAATAACTTTCTTCTTAATATCCTCTTTATCTGCCAAGCAATAATCACCTATAACAATAATAACATTGTTAACAACTTAATATAACTTACCAGAAAAA
>CAZITZ010000105.1:0-4738 GCA_964542295.1 uncultured Desulfurococcaceae archaeon | reverse complement strand
TGTGGTGTTAGGTTGTTAAGGACTAATCTTGATGAAAATGATGTTAGGCCTAGGCTTAGGGATCTTGTTATGGCTATCTTCCGCAATGTCCCTAGCGGTGTTGGTAGTACTGGTAGGGTTAGGCTTAGTATTAGTGAATTGAATAAGGTTTTGGACGAGGGTGTTGAGTGGGCTATTTCAAAAGGTTTTGGATGGCCAGATGATCTTGAACATATCGAGGAACGTGGTAGTTGGAGAGCTGCTGATTCCAGCCGTGTTAGTAATCGTGCTAAGCAACGTGGCCATAACCAGCTTGGTACACTTGGTGCAGGTAATCATTTCCTTGAGATACAAGTTGTTGATAAAATATATGACCCAAGTATTGCTAAGGTTCTGGGGATCACTCATGAGGGACAAGTAACTGTCATGATACATACTGGTTCTCGCGGACTAGGACATCAGGTTGCTAGTGATTATCTATTGGTGATGGAGCGTGCTATGAGGAAATATGGTATTAGGCCTCCTGATCGCGAACTTGCAAGCCTACCATTTAACACACCCGAAGCACAGAATTATTTCAAGGCTATGGCTGCAGCAGCTAACTTTGCATGGACCAATAGACAATTGATCACTCATTGGGTTCGTGAAAGTTTTAAGCAGGTATTCCATACTGATCCGGATAAGTTTGATCTTAGAATAATATATGATGTAGCACATAACATTGCCAAGATTGAAGAACATGATGTCGATGGTAGAAGGATGAAGTTAGTAGTACATCGTAAAGGAGCAACCCGGGCATTTCCACCTGGACACCCGGATATACCAAAGGACTATAAGGATATTGGACAGCCAGTGCTTATACCCGGGTCAATGGGTACTGCAAGTTATGTAATGGTTGGTACAACTAAGGGTGCACGTACATGGTATAGTGCACCACATGGTGCTGGCCGTTGGATGAGCCGACATGCAGCGATCCGTACATATAATCCGTCAAGGATACAGCAGGACTTAGCCAATAGAGGTATTATATTAAGAGCAGCTACACGTAGAGTCATAGCTGAAGAGGCGCCTGGCGCATATAAAGACGTTGATCGAGTAGCTCTCGTGGCACATCATGTTGGTATTGCTAAATTAGTTGTTAGACTTAGGCCTATAGGTGTCGTTAAAGGCTAAATAATATATATAATAGTATGTTTTCTATGATCATTATAATATTTTTCCAGCTATAGAGACTATATCCATCGATAATTCTACAGGCAATGAACCATGCCGGAATGGATGAAGCAATAATATAACCATCTAGCCCATTAGGATCAATAGTTATGAAGGGAGAAGAGGCCATTGAAAGTAATCCATAAGCTATAACATATGCTGTAACGGGCAGTATAAGTGTATATAAGAAAAGAACACGAGCACGCATAATGAGATGATCACGAATGCTATAAAGTCTACGCAGAAATCTAACAGTAAATCCTACATGACGACTATGATCATAGGAATATTCGATCGGTGATAACAGCATTTTTAGAATCTTAGCTACAAGAGGGGATGTATTAACAGCAGATGCTATACGATCACCTTTTAGTCCTATTTTAAGCAGTCTAGTAATTTCATAAGCTATATCTTTATAACTGACACTTCTATCGGAAAGACGTTCAAGAGCCCGATCTATAGTAAATCCGTGTCTTGTCTCACTATAGAGATCTTCTGTTAGTTCATATAGTGAACTCTCAACATTTTTTATCCAATCAATGGAGACTCTTGATATAATGACTGAAGTGATAGCTACTATAAAAAGTATTGGAAAAACTATGTATGTTGGGACGAATAACGGCAATAAGGATGCTAATAGTATATTTAAATATGAAAATATTGTTATTATTGAAGGCTCATATCTATATAACCTATAAATAATATGCCATGATAGCATGAATGCAACGCTATTAATAGCCAATAATATATAGTATACAAGGGCTTTAGCTTTAATGGCTCCCGGAAGACCGGACAATACAATGACTGTTAACAATATTATTAGATATGCTTCATAAAAGTTTTCAATAAAGCCCACTACACCATTAATGTCTGTTTCAAGTCTAGACAATTCCTCATTAAGCATAGTCTCTGTATAATTAAGTGTATCACCAGTAGTTTGTAAAATACCTACATATCCTTCAAGAAATCTAGAGAATCTAGTATTCTTGAACATTATAGCTAACTTAGATAATGCACGTACGTGGTCACTATATAGTTTTTCGAGAGACACATATTTTTGAGCAACATAACTTAATGCTTTACCAACTTCTACTTCTCTAGAAGCAATCATTCTAAATAAGTCATTCATATGTAGACCTATAGCTTCAAAGTTAATAAGTAACGATAGAAATTCCAGTAATTCATTATCTATTCTCTTAATTCTATTTCTAAAAATAAAGATCTTTACATAGGGATAGATAATTAACGATATGAACGGTGCGACCAATATGAGAGGATATAGTTCTAAATAAATTATAATCCATAGATAAATAATTGCAGGAGCTATAGAAATCAATATAGAAGTTCTCCTAATGTCCTCTGTCAGCATTCATAATAGCCTCTGAAATTTCTTCTAGTGTAACACTATAGAATCTATGAAGTTCATTAGATAGATCATTAATATCGAATACCCCATTAGAGACCAACTGTGATAAGAATATTGTACGATTACTTAGCTCATCGATAGCGGTTTCTTGATCAAGTGATGAGGGAAGCCTTATACTATTGTTTATAAGAGCTTCTATACTATTAGGTTCAAATGATCCATTTTTAAACCATGCTATTTTCCGAAGGCTACGGGCCCCATGAGCTATCTCATAAACATCTTTAACTCTTCTAAATCCACTGCTTCCACCAGGATCCATTACAACTATAGTCCATATACTATCCAATAGATTCCTTGGTATGGATATCGGTGGAGAAGATAATCTTTCAATAGCTGCCTGTGCATCATCTGCATGCATGGTAGCCAATACTCCATGACCAAGCCTAGATGCTTGTATAAGTAATCTAGCCTCTCTACCACGTACTTCACCAACAACTATGTAGTCAGCTCTTCTTCTCAATGCAAACTTTAACAATTTATATTCATCAATGTATAGCTGTGTGTTTGGATTAGGCCTTATAACCAGGGGATCCCATAATCCGGTTGTAGCTGTTATCTCCGGTGTATCTTCTATTGTTATCACACGCTTTGTAGGTGGAATTAGAGTAAGTAGTGCTTGTAATAATGTTGTTTTACCCGTACTCATACTCCCAACAATCATTATTGAACCTCTAAGCTCTAGAATTAGCCATAGATAGGCTGCTATCTGGGGAGATAATACTCCTTGATCTATTAGTCTAGTAATTGTCCATGGAGTACCTTGTTTCTTACGTAATACAAAGCTACTACCTTTCCTAGAAACCTCATTTGAATATGTTAAAGCTACACGTATGCCTTCCTTCGTTAATCCTTCTGCTATTGGATGTGCCAAACTTATGTGTTGCCCTGTTTTACGGGCCAATGCTAATACCAAATTATCAATAATCTCTTTATCTAGTACAATGTTTGTCTCCATCCAACCATACCACATATATTCTCTATGTATAATGAAAACCTTCTTATCATCTTGGTTACAGCCTATTTCTTCAATTTTTTCATCAATAACTAATGGGTATAATGGGCCATAACCACTTTCTAATTTACTATAATGATACATTATTGCCATGGGATTCTTGAAAAATTTATTAACAAGCTCTATATCTTTAGATTCAAGAACCCTAGATATGCACTCCATTGACTTACACTTGGAATATACATTTTCCCTGTAAAGCACTTCTATGACTTTAATAGAATCACTATCAATCACGGGTTCATTGACAATGTAATATAGCTTTTCATTATTTCTTTTAATAATGATTTCAATGCAGTCTCTAATATTGTAAACAGAGATCACGGTTCCCTGTATATTGCTGTTTCCTATGTAATATTTGCTAACTAGATCTCTTAGAATTAAGGATATTTGTTCATCTATAAATATATTCTTCATAAATAATGATCTAAGATTCGGAGATCTATTTCTAAGCTTATATTTCAAACTAGATACTCCATTAAAAATAGTCTTAAGCAATGATCCATCACCTAAATAATTCATAATTAGCTAAGCAGTTCAGCTTCAATAGGCTCAGTAGCTTGTCCCTCATAATAAATTATTATATAGTGTTCTGTATTAGTTAGCGTTACACCACTTTTAGAAAGTGTTATACTTTTTGTCTCACCAGGCTTTATAGTCTCATTGACATCGGTGATCTCTATGTTTTCAGGTAAAATCACTATCTTATCTATTGTTGTAGCGCTAGTACCAACAGCGACTACCTTTACATTTACATATATAGTTCCTGTACCTAGATCAACTATTTTAGCTGATATGGGAGATAAAGTTATATATTCTCCAGGGGAGCTAAGCGTCTCCATTAGATAATTATATAATATTATCCCTCCTGCAACAGTTGCTACAAGCAATATAGCTGTTGCTACTAATGGTGAAATAGCTCTCACGCTCTACACCCATATTCTAGAAATAATGTTTTATTGGGGGAGCTATTGAAAGGAATAAATATAGGTTTTAGAGAGAGTAGAGCGTAACTAATCGCTCTATAAAACCTCCCACCCTTGTATCCCCGGTTTTAAAAGTAATTAAAAGGGTTAAGGAAATGTATAGAAGAAGGGTGAAGATTTAAAATG
>CAZITZ010000104.1:0-4754 GCA_964542295.1 uncultured Desulfurococcaceae archaeon | reverse complement strand
CTATATACTTGATACTAGCTGGTCTTAGTGAGCCTGGATTAGCACTACTCATGACTCTTGGAGGAGGCATTCGTGGCTCTGGTAATACTAGAGTGCCTATGATGATTAATGTTGCTGGACTATACATGTTCCGTGTAATGCCAGCTGCTTTATTGACAAGATATATAGGTGTTTTTGGTGCATGGGCTGCAATGTTCGTAGACGTTTACCTCCGTGGTTTAATCTTCTACATAATATATCGTAGATATTTCTATAGACTGATACGTAGAGTAGTATAATAGGTTATTATGACCTTGGTGTAGTATGCTTGAAAAATAAAATGCTAAAGCTAAGGAATGAATACATACTAATTATGGGACTATTTAAACATAAACAATATGGTGCTATTCTTCAGGCTCGGCAATAACGGCTGTGCCGTAGGCAAGTATTTCAGCTGCACCTGACATAACTGCAGTTGTAGCGAATCGCATGGATATAACTGCATTAGCCCCTAATCTCTTAGCTTTTTCAATCATTCTCTTAATAGCCTCGTCTCTTGATTCAGCAAGTAATTCCGTATACTCTTTTACTTCTCCACCAGCAAGATTTCTTAAAGCAGCCATAAAATCACGTCCAAAATGTCTTGCACGTACAACACTACCACTAACAATTCCCAGGACCTTCTTGATCTTGTAGCCTGGAATATAGTCCGCCGTGGTTATAATAAAATCTTCACTTGACAATTTTACCACCTTCATAAATATATAAGGAGCTATTCCGAATCATATACCTATCGTTGCAAAATACAAATTAAATCTTAAAATAATAAAGTAGTTGTCCTTAGTAGATTTATTTCATTTTCTTTTTAGAACATTCTTAAGGAAATAATAGATTATAGGTAATACTACTGCCAATGCTATTAAGGCTATGATGCCCTCAATTACCCATACATTCCCTATTTTAATGGCGGCGATTCCTGCTATAATATTTAATACAGTATGTAAACATATTGCTAATGATAAAGCATTCTTAGCGTTTATTAAACCAATGACGCCGAGTGTTATAAGCATTGCCATTCCAAGATGAAATAAGATAGCCGTATTTCTCTCAATCGCACCTGGTAGAAAATCAATCCATTGATAACCATATATCGATGCTGCTAGTGGAACTTGTATTGCATACAATAATAAAGCCTCTGTTAAACCCCAGCCAAGACCTATAGAGAGCGGGCGGTATGGATCAATATTCTTAGATATAAAGTATTTAAGTATTAGATACCTTGTAACTTCTTCAAATAAGCCAGCTAAAAATGAGGCAATGCACACTCTAAGATATAGTCCTAGGCTTTCAATAAAGATAAGTATAGGCTCTCTAGCAATTAATGCAACTAACCAGCCAGCTCCACCGATTAATGCCATTAACCAATAGTTTTTATTTGACTTTGAAACTATTATAAGTACTACTAATCCCGGTAAAATCGATATAAGTATAGGTACTATTATTAGTATATCCAATAATCATTACCAAATTTTTTAACTACCTATAATAGGAATATAAATTTATTGAAGTAATGCGTCTATTTAACGAGTGATAAAGATGGCTGAGAGCAAGCAAATATTCTATAGTGTCATTGCCGGCTTATTAACTGGTATTATTGCTTCAATTATAATGGCCATAAGGATTAATGGAATGTTTGCCTCATTTATTCAAGACCTGGTATATCATCAATTACTAGCTCAGGGAATATCCTCTAGTAAAGCCCTTGAAATAGCAGAGCAGACAGCCGAAAGCATTGGATCTCTAACCTGGCTATTTTATGTAGGACCAATCATAAACATGTTATTTTTGGGTGCAATATTAGGTATAGTTCTAGATTTATTAGTTAAAAAGGTAAAGCTAAATCCAAGCATTGCATCAATTATTACCGGTCTTATACTGATCTTTTTATTACAGCTACTGCCAATATACGCATTGAATTCGCTCTATGGACAATGGTTTATCGATATCTTCAATAAATATATTGGTCTATGGATAATCTTAGCTCCATCAATAATTTATACATTCCTATTAACATTATTCAATACTATTAGAGGCCCTTGGATCAAATGGGGAGAGGCAAAGCCAGAGAAATACTAATTCATTATGATGAGGCAATAAGTAATAGGCATCAACGTGCTCAAGAACCATATTTAAACATAGCGCATTAGACTAAATCGTGGAAAAATATATTGATTAAAATATCATAGTATGTTGAAGAATTTAACCTCAGGTTTCTTACCTAGTGGATAATTGATATAACATATTTTATCAATGAACATTTCTTGCTCATGGGGGAATTCGTCTCTTAATATATCAGCTATTGTCGATGAAGTAATAGCTATTGTCTTATCTGCTTTTAAAAGGTAGAGTTTGTAGTAGTCAATGTACTGTCTTTTTTGTTTTAACTCATCATTTAGGTAGCATGTAACAACTGTATGTAGTCCTTTCCTTAGGCTGTAAAACATGTTTATAGTGTTCATGGCTGTCTTTGTATATATACTTGCTTGTTTTAAGGTATTGATTAATTCATTAATCTCCAGCTCTTTGATGTTTCTATGAATATATAATCCTAGGTAATAAGTATCGGATACCTCATGTAATGGTTCTAGCCCTAATTCTTTTGCAAGTAGTTCTTTATTCATAGTGCCATTATGAGCTATCCATAATGTGAAATCTCTTCCTTCACCATTGATCATGATTGGATGTGTATTAAATACATCAACTATGCCTGATGATGTAAACCTGGAATGAATGGATAAGGCAATACGGTTTTGTTTACTAAGAAATTCCAGTAAGTTCATGGTACCATATGTATCATCGTATATAGGAGTTACTGTAATATAGCTATAGGTCTTCTCTACTTTATTTCTCTGGGCTAGAGAGAATGCGATAACACCCCATCCATCGCCATGCGATGGCCCCCATCCAATAGCAACCTTGTACTTATCATTTCTACTACTCTCTATCATGGCATTTATGATCTTTTTTGTGATCTCTTGATCCTCGCTGTATATAAATGCTAATCTGCACATCTCTATAACCTGCCTTTAGGCTTTTTTCTTGTACCAATCGGGTCCTTCTAGTACTCTAGATACGAGCATTGAGACTCCTGTATCGCCTGTTGAGTTAACCATTGTAGCTGGTGCATCTCCTATTAATGCAATTGCTATAAATAATGGCATTACGTCTACTGGGAATCCATATAGGGATAGTACAAGTGCATTAACAACTAGTCCTCCTCCTGGAACACCTGAGATTACCGCAGCTGATAATACAGCTATTAATAATGCCTTAACTATATCTATTGGCCCAGTGAAAGTAGTTCCGAGTAGTGCAAAGGCTCCTGTAATCCTCATAATAGCTCCCATAGCAGCACCATCCATGTGTACAGTTGCACCTACCGGGAGTACAACGCTAGCTACATAGTCTGGTACTCCAATGTTCTTGGCAACACTAAATGCTACAGGTAATGTACCTACGCTACTACATGTACCGAGAGCTGTAAATGCTTGTGGCCATATATTCTTCCACCATCTACAGACGCCTTCCATACCTGCTGATAAGAATGCTATGAAAGTATACATTATTGCCCAGTACAGTGGTGAGAAGACCCATGATAATAGGAATATTCTACCATATACTTCAACGAACCTTGCCCCTAGTGATCCAAGTGTATATGCGAAATAACATCCTGCACCGATAGGGGCGAAGTACATAATTACCTTTATTAGATTTAGCATAACAGAATTCAGTCTATCTAGAATATCTACAATAGGTGCAGCTTTTTCACCAGTCATAGCCAATGCTATTCCAAATAGTATTGAGAACACTATCAATGGCAACATGTGTTTATAGCTAAGTAATGTGTAGAATTCACGCACAGTAAATGTATTGACTATCATGTCCTGCCAGCTTGGAGGCGATGGTGCTTCACCAGTACCTAGCGTTACTCCCTTAGGAACTACAGGAATAAAGCTCGTTATAGCAAGCATATAGGCGCCTGCAACAAGACCAGTAAGAATGAATGTTAACAGCATTACTACGAATAGCTTTCCCAACTTCCTAAGATCAGCGAGACTAGCTATACCTCTAGTAATACTAATAAGAACTACTGGAACTACTATTGTAAGCAATAAGTTAATGAATATTAATCCTATGGGCTTCAAAACAATTGCCCGCTCTCTAAATATTAGTCCAACAATAGTTCCCCAAACAATACCAATAAGCACTAACCACATTATCTCATAACGTTTCCACAGAGACTTTGAAGCCGCCATGATTTCACCAGAAATATTTGATTTGAACCACAAAATATTAATTTTTCTCTTAGAACAGTTTATACAAATTAAAATAAAATTTTACAAGTAAATAAGTAAATATATGTGATACAAGAATATTCTCTTTTTACAAATATTTATTATAGTATTAATCATATTATTAAAAATCAAATATGAATATTTGTATTATTGATTAGAAGTTTCTAGCAATGGTAAAATTATTATCTAAATAAACATATGTAGAAAGTAAGCAATATTCTTAAACATAAATTAATAATATATTAAAACTATAAACATCTCATATACAAGGGCTGAGTAATTTGAAATACTCTGTATTTGAACTAGCATATAGATATGTGTATCCAGCAGTTAGGAGGAGACTAGTAGAGATACTATATAATGAGTACCAGTTAACACAACAAGAAATAGCTAGACTACTACACATTAGCCAATCAGCAG
>CAZITZ010000103.1:3189-4860 GCA_964542295.1 uncultured Desulfurococcaceae archaeon | reverse complement strand
GACACCTAGTAGTAATCCTATTAAAGCAGATATTAGTAATGATATAAGAGGATGTATCTTAAATATCATTATAGATACTATCATGAAGACTACTATTAATAATATGGCAATGATCTGTATTATTCCGGGTAATGATGTATATGTTTGCTTTACTGTAGTATATAGAGCAAGGACTATTAATCCCAAAACAGCTGCTTTTAATCCATTTAATAGTGCTTGAACATATTTATTACTCAGATAGTTCGTTAGCATATAGACTATAAGTGATATTGTAACGAACGGTGGTAGTACTACAGCTGTTGTAGCTATAAAAGCACCTAATGGACCTGCAAGTTTAAAACCTATATATGTAGCTGCATTAACTGCAACTGGTCCCGGAGTTGAACCAGCAATAGCGACCATATTCAAATACTCTGATCTAGTGAGCCATTTAGCTTCTTCAACAATTTCTCTTTCAATAATAGGTAATATAGCCCAACCACCGCCAAAACCCACTATACCTACCTTGAGAAACCTAATAAACAGCTCTAATAGCAGGGCTATTTTCATAGTTCCTACCCTAGACCACTTATATGTGGTATGAGTAAAATATTGTAATGGTATAAGGAATAAATATATCTACATAGCATAATATCAATACTTAATTATTATATTAAATACTAATTACTAAACAAGGTATCCAGTTATTGTAGTATACTAGATATATACCTATTAATGCAGCGATCTATGTTGTATTGTTGCTGCCAATGTATAAAGTATAATCCATACAGCTAAGTGGCTTGTCATATCTCTTATATCTATTGGCGGATAAAGTTCAACTATATCCATTCCCAGAAGTCTAACCTTACTAACGATCTCCATAAGCATACTTATTAGTTCGTATGATGATAATCCAAGTGGATCGCCTGCAGCAGCTGGTGCTGCAGAAGAATCCAGTACATCCATGCATAAAGTTATATATACACCGTCAACATCTTTACCCCTCTCTATGACGTCATTAATCAAGACTTTCAAGCCCTTATTCCTTAAATCCCATATGGTATATACTTTTATCCCTGTCTCTTTAGCAAATTCATGCTGAATCTTTGCATTTCGAGGACCCCTTATACCCACTTGAAAAATATTTTCAGGATTAACACCATCTTCATCAACAAGCCTCCTAATAGGGCAACACCTTGCATATCTATTACCCCTATATGATGGCATCGAATCATAATGTGCATCTAGATGCAGTATTAAAGGATTATAACCATGATCAACTATGGCTTTTACTATAGGTATAGCTATTGAATGATCTCCTCCAATAGTAATTGGAATGGCATTTGCCTCAAGAATGTTAAGGATCTTATTATATATATTTTTAAATGTTTTAATAGTGTTCCCTTTCTCAATACATACATCTCCATAATCACATAGATTATAGTATTCTGAAACATCAATATTAAATTCAGGAATATAACCACTATATCTTAAAGAAGCTTTTCTAACATACATTGGTGCAAGCTCGCACCCGCTCCAAGAACCCCATGTAAGCTCTCCTTCCCAAGGAACACCTATAACAGCTATATCGCATCCTTCAAGATCTCGTTTGTTACTTACAACCCTAGAGCCTAGAAAAGATGGTACATCAAGATATATTTTTGGATATTTAGTTTCTGATAAAGGTATGTA
>CAZITZ010000103.1:0-3089 GCA_964542295.1 uncultured Desulfurococcaceae archaeon | reverse complement strand
TTAAAAGCTCTTCTAGAGAATCTATTTTTAAACCAGGCTTTAATGCAAATACTAGTTCTCTCATATATCCTCCTAGTGGAATTACCTTATTAGTAAGCCAATACTTTTCAATATATGGTTTATTATAAGTTCTCTTCTCAGGATCAAATAGATGTATACAAGCTATATCGGCTTCTCCCAATGATAGTGTTGCTAAAGCCATTCCGGAGCCTATACAAAGCCCGTCTATACTATAACCTTTGTTTTCAAGTTTTCCCAGTATAATCTCTAATAATGGATCATGGCTATAGGCTATTATTACATCAGGCACCTTTAATGAAATGTATTTTCTAGTACCTAGATAACCTGTATATTTGTATAGCTTACTCTCTGCTTTAACATATATTTCTAATAACTTCTTGCCAGTTTCCGTTAACTTTGTACCCCCTCCTCCTCTCCCCCCTCTATATGTTATTATTAATGGTTTTCCGAGTATTCTTTCAACTTTCATAATCATTTCCCAAGCTCTGGAATATGGTATGCCTAATGAACGAGCTGCTGCTAATAAAGAACCTTTTCTATCTATTAGTTTAAGCAATGACGAAAGCTTAGAATCAACTATAGGTATTCCATCATATTCTAAAATAACTTCATACTTAATATCGATCCTTACTTTATTGATATTCAAACTCTACTCCCTAATGTTATCATAGACTAAACAATATATAATTGTTATCCGTTAACCGTTATCCGATAACGATATATACCATTTTTATTGAAATACGGTAGAGGGAATAGGCATTGAATAAAGTAGTCATTATAAGCATACTAACAATTTTAGTGATAATCATAAGCCTAGCTATATACACATCAAATCCTAAGGAAATAAGAGTTAGGGTAACAACTACAACAAGCCTATATGCTACTGGACTACTTGATTACTTAGCTGATGAGTTTAGAAAAGAACATCCAAATACATTCTTTGACTTCATACCAGTTGGTAGCGGCGAGGCCTTGAGAAGGGCTGAGAACGGAGATGCATGTATGGTATTCGTGCATGCACCAAGTCTTGAGAAACGGTATATTGAGAAGAATGTTATAACTAGTAGAAAGATATTTGCATACAACTACTTCATCATAGCTGGACCTATAGACGGCCCCGCAGATATAAGGGATTCAAATAGTGTAGTTGATGCGTTCAAGAAAATCTATGAGGCTGGAGAGGAAGGTAAGGCAAAATTCATTAGTAGAGGAGATAATTCTGGAACACATGTTAAGGAGTTATCTATATGGTCTCTAGCAAACCTTGATCCACATGGGAGACCATGGTACTTAGAAACAGGCAGTGGTATGGCAAATACATTGCTCGTAGCTAATGAGGAGAAAGCCTATGTATTAAGTGATATAGGTACCTATCTAAAGCTTAAGAAGGAAGGTAGACTACCTGATCTAGAGATATTATATAGCAATGATACTGAGTTAATAAATATCTATAGCATATATATTGTATCATCATGTACTGGAGCTGAAAAACAAGCTGCACAAGAATTTGCAGAATTCATTATAAATAAAGGCCAGGAGCTTATAGCAAACTATGGCGTTAAGGAATATAGTCAGAGATTATTCAATCCAGCTAAAGATAATATTGAATGGCTTGAAGAGGTTTGGGAAGAGTTGTCAGAAAAATAATAGCTGGTGTTGATATATTGAATGAAATCTTAGATATAACGATAAGATCACTATGGGTATCTGGTTCAGCTACTATTATATCGTCTCTATGGAGTATTTTATTAGCATATAAACTATCCAGATCGCGGGGAGCCTCTAGATATATAATTCCCTTTTTTGAGGCATTAATAGGTATACCAACAGTACTTATTGGTCTTCTTCTCTACATGATTCTCAGTAGTAGAGGTCCATTAGGGTTATTTAGACTTCTCTATACACCATACGCGATTATTTTAGGTCAAGCTATTTTGATAACACCATTAATTACGTCTATATGTTACCGCGTATTAAGTAGTTCATGGAATACGTATGGTGAACTCGCCTATACATTAGGAGCTTCTGAAAAACAGATAATGGCTATAGTACTGAGAGAATCAATACCTGGCATCATAGCTGCATCTGTAATGGGTTTTTCTAGAGCTATAGGTGAACTAGGTATAGCGTTGATGGTTGGAGGTAATATACGCGGTTTTACACGAGTATTAACCACTGCTATTGCATTGGAGGTTTCGAAGGGAGAATTTGAAATAGCAGTTGTTCTTGGCACTATACTTGTAGTACTAGTTGTAGCTATATCGTTTAGTCTTAGAATTCTTAGGAGGATGTATAGGGTTTGAGTATAAGGCTTAAAAACATATGGTTCAGATATCCGGGCATGGATAAATGGGTTCTAGAGAATATTAGCTACGAGTTTAAGGAGAAAAATATCTATGTTGTCATCGGGCCTAATGGTAGTGGTAAGACAACACTATTTAAAATAGCTTCATTGATCTATAAGCCATTAAAAGGCTCTGTATTTACTTGGGATAGAGATTTCTGGAGGCTTAAAGATAAAGAAGCACTTATCTTTAGAAGAAAAATAGTATATGTCCATGAAAAACCTGTTCTTCTACATGGATCAGTTCTCTATAACATAGCATATGGATTAATAATAAGAGGATATGGTAAAGAGGATGCGTTCAAAAAGGCGAGAGACTATATGAATGAGCTTGGCCTAACATATCTACTGGATAAAAATGTAAATGAGCTGTCAGCTGGTGAAGCACAGCTAGTATCCTTAGCTAGGGCATTAATTTTAGAGCCTAGAATGATATTCTTAGATGAACCACTAGCTCATATAGATATTGAAAAGAGGAAAATAGTTCTAGACATTATATATAGGCTTAAGGAAAGAGCTGGAATAGCTATTGCTACGCATGACATTTACTTAGCATATATGTTAGCTGATGAAATAATCTCGATAGAAAATGGTAAAATAAAAATTATGGAAAGAGAGGATTTATTCCATAATAGGATGCTCCAGCATAAACAACTGAATTCACTAGTATAGTAAATATTCTTGAGAATACATAATAGTATCTAAAACTAAGAATATTACCTTG